>NZ_MUFJ01000003.1:0-176857 GCF_001996245.1 Salinivibrio sp. MA607
AGCTGGCCCCGAGATGAGTCATCCCTAGAGCTTCGAGCTCTCTAAAGGGTTGTCGTAGACGACGACGTTGATAGGCAGGGTGTGTAAGCGCTGTGAGGCGTTGAGCTAACCTGTACTAATTGCCCGTGCGGCTTAACCATACAACACCCAAGAGGTTTTGGGTTGGACTCGAAATAAGCCAGTTGATTGTGGCGAGAATGAAACAGCTTTCTAGATACGTGTTTTGACTGAAAAGTGAAGACACACCAAATTTTGCTTGGCGACCATAGCGCTTTGGACCCACCTGACTCCATGCCGAACTCAGTAGTGAAACGAAGCAGCGCCGATGGTAGTGTGGGGTCTCCCCATGTGAGAGTAGGACATCGCCAGGCTCTCATTGCTTATCTTGTTGATAGCTCGATGCTTTTGATATCTGCGATGCTCATGTATTGGCATACACTGCGCGTCTCGATTCAAAATCCTCATCGCATCAAACAAGATAATCTAAGAGTAGGACATCGCCAGGCTCTCATTGCTTATCTTGTTGATAGCTCGATGCTTTTGATATCTGCGATGCTCATGTATTGGCATACACTGCGCGTCTCGATTCAAAATCCTCATCGCATCAAACAAGATAATCTAATTAGAGCTTAATATTGGGCTTTAGTTAGCAAACATTTAATCATCAAAGCGAATATGCGTAAGACTTTGATGAGTAGAAATACGAAGCCCTGACCTAACGGTCGGGGCTTTTTTGTATATTTAATCTTTGATGAAAAACCAATAAAGCCTTGGCCTGACGGTCAGGGCTTTCTTTTTTTGATCGAGTGTCCCCGCCGGCGCGTATTAGTGCCTTAGGAGGTACCATTATGGTAACTGTGTTCTATGACAGCATGTGTCCTTTGTGTGTGAAAGAAATGCGTAAGCTCTCGCGTTGGGATGGCGACGATGCGCTGCGATTGGTTGATATCCACCAAGCAGATTTTTCCATTGATTTTCCCAACGTTGATCCCAGCTCGGCGAATCGTATTTTGCATGCACAAGATAGTGACGGGCAAATGGTGTATGGTTTAGATGCAACCTATGTAGCGTGGGATGCGGTTGGAAAAGGCGCTTGGGTGAGTTGGTTACGCTGGCCGGTTATTGCGTGGTTTGCAGACAAAGCCTATCTTTTCTTTGCCCAGCACCGTTATCGGATCTCGGCGATTTTGACGGGCCAAGCACGCTGCCAACAATGTCAGATTAAATAAGGAAACCCATGTCACTGAGCGTGTATGAGAAAGAAGCCATCGTTGCGATGGAAAAACGCTACCGTGCGACTTTTGTGAACAGCTTATCAGGATTTAAATCAGCCAACTTGTTGGGCTCCAGCGATACAAACCAACAAACCAATTTATGTATTGTGAGCTCAGTGTTTCATCTCGGAGCAAACCCTGCGTTAATGGGGGTGATAATCCGCCCTGATACTGTGCCGCGTGATACGTTGGAAAACATTAGAGCGACGGGGTTTTATACACTTAATCACGTACAAAAAGAGATGATTGTGGCGGCTCATCAAACGTCAGCGCGTTACCCTCACGATATCTCTGAATTTGATCAGGTTGGTTTGACGCCTTTATGGCGTGAAAAGTTTGGTGCGCCTTTTGTACAAGAAGCCGCGATCCGCCTTGGTCTTGTTCTCCGTGAAGAGCACACCATGGCGATCAATGGTACTCACTTGTTAGTGGGGGAAATAATCGAAGCGCACGTGCCAGACAGTTGTGTCAGTGAGGATGGCTTTGTCGACATCGAGCAAGCAGGCACCGTTGCCTTGAGCGGATTAGATTGCTACCACACCTCCAGCCGTGTTGGCCGTCTGAGTTATGCTAAACCTGACTGCCAGCCAGAGTGGCTTGATTAGCGGGTACGCGCCATGTAGTGGTCGGATAGTGCGTAAGTTTCACGTATCGTCCGGGCATCAGCGGTTTAGTTCTGGCTATTCTAACTGAAGATCCAGCGGCGTTTTACTTGCCCGACCGCCGATTTCTCGGGTAAGACGAGGCACCAGATAGCCTGACAGCTGGCCGATAATCTCCTGCATTAAGGCGCGCGCTTCATCGTCTGAGACTAAAAAGTGAGCGGCGCCTTGGACTTTATCCAATACATGCAGGTAGTAAGGTAAAACGCCGGCATCAAATAGTCGTTGACTCAGTGCCACCAACGCATCCGCACTGTCATTCACCCCTTTTAGCAGCACGCTTTGATTGAGCAGCGTAATTCCCGCTTGTCGCAATGTGTGGAGCTTATCGCTTAACTCGGTATCTATCTCATTGGCATGATTGATGTGAGTGACCATCACCACTTGCAGGCGTGAGCGAGACAAACGTTCAGTAAGCGCAGAGGTGATACGCGCTGGGATCACCACCGGCAGACGAGAGTGAATGCGTAGCCGTTTCACATGACTCATCGGCTCAATGGCGCTGATAAGCCAATCGAGCTCCTCATCTTTGGCCATCAGGGGATCGCCGCCGGATAAGATCACTTCATCAATTTCATGATGTGCAGCGATATAATCCAATGCACCTTGCCATACGCGTTTGCTGCCCTTGTTATCCTGATAAGGAAAATGGCGACGGAAGCAATAGCGGCAATTTATCGCGCAGCCTCCTTTAACGATCAGTAATACGCGGTTGTGGTATTTATGCAATAACCCAGGAATCGCATTATCTTGCTCTTCAAGCGGATCAGCGCTGAAGCCCTCTACCTCATTAAACTCCTGCGCGATAGGTAACACTTGCTTAAGCAGCGGGTCGTTCGGATTGCCTTTTTCCATTCGGGCAACAAAACTGCGAGGAACGCGTTGTGAAAACAAGCGGCGCGCGGCAAAACCGGACGTCCATTCCTCAGGTGAAATTTCAAGCAGTTGCAGCAATTCACTGGGATCTGTGATCGCCTCTGCGAGTTCTTTGATCCAGTTTCGCTCAACAGCAGGCTGGATTCGGGTTATGATGTGCGACATTTGTGAAAACTCGAAGATGTTAAGAGGATCAAGATGGCGTCTTTCAGCACCAATGAATTCCGCGGCGGCATGAAAATTATGCTCGATAACGAGCCGTGTGTCATTACCGAAAATGAATTTGTGAAACCAGGTAAAGGCCAAGCCTTTAACCGGGTCAAACTGCGTAAGCTGATCTCTGGCAAAGTCTTGGAAAAGACTTTTAAATCCGGTGATACAGTTGAAGCGGCCGATGTGATTGAAGTGGATATGGATTACCTTTATACCGACGGTGAATTCTTCCACTTTATGAACAACGAAACCTTTGAACAAATTGCGGCCAATGAAAGTGCCGTCGGTGAGAATGTTAAATGGTTGGTTGAAAACAACAGCTGTACGCTTACCCTTTGGAATGGTGATCCGATTGTGGTCACACCGCCTAATTTCGTTGAACTAGAAGTGACGGAAACGGATCCTGGCCTAAAAGGGGATACCCAAGGCACAGGCGGTAAGCCGGCAACATTGACCACAGGTGCGGTTGTACGAGTGCCTTTGTTTATTCAAATCGGTGAAGTGCTCAAAGTCGATACGCGCTCTGGCGAGTATGTTGGACGCGTAAAATAATGACCGACAATAAAAAGCCCTGAGTGTGATTCACCAGGGCTTTTTGTTTTATTGCTTTTAGCACACGCTAGATCATCAATACTAAAAGCGCGGCGACGACACTGACCGTAAATGCAATCGCATAACAGACAACTTTGCCTGCCAAGCCGATATGCAGCTTAAGGTCGTGCAGGCCATGGTGAATGCGGTGCATCGCATGCCACATGGGTAGTGCTAAGGTGGCGAGGATAAGTAACTTGCCCAGCCAATGTTCGGCAAACATCATGACACGGTCATAGCTGAGTGCGCTGGGATCAATAATACCAAGCGGCACTAAGATCCCTAAAATCAGCACGGTAATAGGGGTGAACATGGCGAACCAAGTCCCCCCAGCACCAAATAAACTCCACCAAATTGGCTCATCGGAACGTTTTGGTTTGGGATCGATCATAACACCTCCTAAATGAGCACCAAGGCGATCAGTGATACTACAGCCACCGCGCCCCATTGTGCGCCAATCACCCATTTACTATCCAATAGCTTCCCTTTGATTCGAATTGGCATGACTTGTGGCATCATGCTGAAAAACGTCGTGGCGTGGAACAAGCTGGCGATTAACGCGACCAGATTGAGTAACACCACAACTGGATGGGCCATATAGTCAAGCCATCCCTGCCAGGCCTGTGGGCCTTGTACCAAGCAAATTAATCCCGCGGTTAGGCTGAGAGTAAAGAAGACTAAAGGCAGCACAGTTGCTTCTCGTATCATGTAGAAGCGATAAAACGGGTGGTGCAGCCACCAAGTACGAGGCATAGGCCGTACATAAGGTTTACGGTTACTCATCCTGTTACCTCCTTCCCTTCTTTATTGGGATTAAACATGGCGATCACCATATCTTGCGTGGAGGCCACTTTTCCTTGGTTAACCGCACCAGCAGGATCGACCCCTTTAGGGCACACTTGTGAGCAATAGCCAACAAACGTACACCCCCAGGCGCCGTTATCACTATTAATCAGTGGCATACGCTCGTGCTGACCACCGTCGCGACTGTCCAGATTATAACGATGCGCAAGTGTGATGGCGGCGGGACCTAAAAAGTCAGGGTTGAGGCCAAATTGCGGACACGCTGCGTAACAAAGACCGCAATTAATACAGGCTGCGAACTGCTTGTAGCGCGCCATTTGTTCAGGCGTTTGCGTATTAGGCCCGTCTTCGGGGCGGCGGTCATTACCTAAAATATACGGTTTGATCGCTTCAAGACGTTCAATAAATGGTGTCATATCCACCACCAGATCTTTTTCGATCGCAAAGTTAGCCAAAGGCTCAATCAGTACCCCTTTGGGGTAATCACGTAAAAACGCTTTACAGGCTAGCTTTGGCACGCCATCAACCATCATGCCACACGAGCCACAAATGGCCATGCGACAAGACCAGCGATAAGACAGTGACTTATCCAGGTTATCCTTGATATAACCCAGCGCATCCAGAACCGACATGGTTTCGTCACCGGTGACCACGAAGTCTTGCGTGTAGGGGGCCTCATCCGTTGCGGGATCATACCTGAGCACTGAGACCTGATAGGTAGCTTGCGTCATTTTGCGTGCTCCTCTTGTTGGTCGGCGCTGTCACGATTCGCTTGCTCTGCCGCATCACCATACAGTCGTGCTTGAGGTTGTGACTTGGTTATTTTGACATCGCCATAGTCGATGCGAGGGCCATGCTCTGCTTGATAGAACGCCAAAGTATGCTTGAGATAGTTTTCATCATCACGGCTGGTGCAGCCTTCATCAAGACGTTGGTGTGCGCCGCGTGACTCTTTACGCTGTATCGCGGAATGTGCCATGGCTTCGGCGACTTCTAGGCCATAGCCTACTTCAATGGCGTACAGCAGGTCGGTATTAAACACACTGCCTTTATCTTGAATGCTGATATTTTGGTAGCGAGCTTTCAGTTCGGCAATTTTATCAATCGTGGCCTGCATTAAGTCTTCTCGACGATAAATACCACAACCCGCTTCCATGGTTTCACCGAGCTCGCGACGAATATCCGCCCAGTTTTCTTCTCCTTGATTAGAGAGCAACTGATCAATGTGCGCTTTCACGTCTTGAATTTGAGCGTCGATGGCCGCTTGGTTCCAATCTGTGAAACTGCTAGCACGCTTGGCAGCGCCCTCACCGGCTAAACGACCGAAGACAGCAAGCTCGGCGAGCGAGTTTGAACCAAGACGATTGGCGCCGTGTAAGCCAACAGAAGAGCACTCACCGACTGCAAATAGGCCTTTAACACGTGTTTCCGTTTGCGCGTCGGTTTCGATCCCTCCCATGGTGTAATGCACCGTTGGGCGGATAGGGATCGGCTCTTTGGCTGGGTCAACATTGACATAGGCTTTCGCCAGCTCACAGATAAAGGGTAGGCGCTCTTGAATATAGTCTTCACCCAGGTGGCGCAAGTCGAGATGCACCACATCACCGAGTGTGTGCTTGATGGTGTTGCCTTTTTGTTGCTCGTGCCAAAAAGCCTGAGAGACTTTATCGCGCGGGCCAAGCTCCATGTATTTATTCTTCGGTTGACCGACCGGCGTTTCTGGGCCCATACCGTAATCTTGCAAGTAACGATAACCGTCTTTGTTGACAATAATGCCGCCTTCACCTCGGCAGCCTTCGGTCATTAAGATACCTGTCCCCGGCAATCCGGTTGGATGATATTGTACGAATTCCATATCGCGTAGTGGAATCCCGTGACGATACGCCATGGCCATGCCATCACCGGTGACAATGCCACCATTGGTGTTACAGCTATATACTCGGCCGGCCCCCCCGGTTGCCAATACGACCGACTTGGCTTTGATACAGACGAGCTCGCCTTCTGCCATGTGTAAGGCAATTAACCCCTGTACCTGCCCCTCATCGATAATCAAATCGACAACAAAATATTCATCGAGACGCTGGATTTGTGGGTATTTGACCGAGGTTTGGAATAAAGTATGCAGCATGTGAAAGCCGGTTTTATCGGCAGCGAACCACGTCCGCTCCACTTTCATACCGCCGAATCGACGCACATTAATGCTGCCGTCGTCTTTACGGCTCCAAGGGCACCCCCATTGCTCCAATTGCACCATTTCATGGGCGCAATTTTTAACAAAGTAGTCGACAACGTCTTGCTCACATAACCAATCGCCGCCGCTGACGGTATCATTAAAATGATTGTCTAAGCTGTCCTCGTCCTTGATGACGGCCGCTGAGCCACCTTCGGCTGCCACAGTGTGTGAGCGCATCGGGTAGACCTTAGACACCAATGCAATATTAAGAGAGGGATCGGCCTCTGCAGCCGCAATAGCGGTGCGCAGTCCAGCGCCACCGGCGCCGATAACTGCAATATCTGTAGTGAGGGTCCGCACGTTCATCCTCCAGTGTTATAGGGAAAGCCAGTGCTTGGCTTGTTTATTGTTGTGCTGTCATAGTAGGCAATCTCGTCTGCGTAAAAATTGACTCAGTCGGGGAATTGCCGCGATTTTGCGGGCATGGGTGTTAAATTGCATAAAAGTGTGAGATGAATCGGTAAGTGTGCGATGGCGTTGAAAAAACGCGCAAGACTTGCAATAGAAATGCGCCATGTGACACGCCAATATTGCGTAACAAGCAAGCAGGAAGGCGCTTGTTATTTTGCTTGCTGGCGATAGACTGGCGCCATGGTGCGAACAGAGAATTTTTTATGACCTTAACCACGCAATGGCAACCAACCGCGTCGCTAGAGCAACTAAAAAAGCGAGCCGATATCATGGCACGCCTTCGGCAATTTTTTGCTGACCGTGGCGTATGGGAAGTGGATACGCCAGCACTTAGCCAAGCGGCGGTCACCGATGTGCACCTACATAGCTTTAAAACGTCTTTGGTTGGGCCAGGTTTCGCTGACGGCGTGTCGTTGCACTTAATGACCAGCCCTGAGTTTCATATGAAGCGCTTACTGGCCGCGGGGAGCGGGCCGATTTACCAAATCAGTAAAGCGTTTCGTAACGAAGAAGCTGGCCGTTACCACAATCCGGAATTTACCATGCTCGAATGGTATCGCCCTGGTTTTGATCACCACCAGTTGATGGATGAAATGAACGCGTTGTTACAAGCTGTACTAAGGTGTCAGGCTGCGACACGGATGAGCTATCAAGAGGCGTTTGAGTCTACTACCGGGCTGTGTCCATTAACCGCGGATATTCCTCAGCTGCGCGCACTTGCGGCCACCCAGGGATTGGCCGATATCACCCAAGATGAGACAGATAAAGATACCTTGTTGCAACTGCTTTTCTCGGTGATGGTGGAGCCCAATATTGGCTTACAGGCTCCTGTTTTTGTTTATGACTTTCCCGAATCACAAGCAGCGTTAGCAAAAATTAGCCAAGCAGATCCACGTGTTGCGCATCGCTTTGAGGTGTATTACCAAGGGATTGAGCTGGCAAATGGTTTTTATGAGTTGCAAGACGCTTGCGAACAGCGTCGGCGGTTTGAGGCGGATAACCAAGCGCGGATTGCACGAGGGTTAGCGCCACAACCTATCGATACGCACTTGCTCGCCGCATTAGAGGCAGGCTTACCCGATTGTGCGGGCGTGGCGCTGGGTGTTGACCGCTTAGTCATGCTGGCTTTGGGGTGTGACCATATTAATGCGGTGACCGCGTTTCCTGTTTCGCGCGCTTAACAAGGCCGCACCGATAAAAACGCCGCTCGAAGGCGGCGTTTAGGGCAGGGACCGGTTTAGACTTTAAATTTAGATAAGTCTTGATGCATGTCTTGAGCCGCCTGCGCCATGCTGTCACCTTGGTCGCCTGTGGCGCTCGCTTGTTGATGGATCTCGTAGGAGAGATCTTTTACCGCTTGGGTATTGCGATTAATATCGTCGGTGACCGCGCGCTGCTCTTCTGCGGCGCTGGCAATTTGAATCGCCATTTCTGAAATCCGCCCAATCGCAGTGGTGATTTGGTTGAGACGCTCACTCGCAGCTTCAGCACGATCAACGCTTGATGTCGCCATCTCATTACTTTGCGTCATATCATCCACGGCCCGTTGCGTCGTGTGCTGTAGAGTCTCAATCATATTGCGAATTTCTTCGGTGGAGTCGTGTGTCCGTTGGCTTAATACCCGTACTTCATCGGCGACTACCGCAAAGCCGCGCCCTTGTTCACCCGCGCGTGCCGCTTCTATCGCCGCATTCAATGCCAACAGATTGGTTTGTTCCGCCACCCCTTGTATAGTCGCAATAATTTGGTTAATGCTCTGCGCGTTCTCATCCAGTTCACGGATCACATTGGTGGCGCGCTCGACTTGCTGAGCCAATTGGGTGATGGCGTCGCGGTTGTCACCCACCACACTTAACCCTTCTTGGCATGATTGCTCCGCTTGTTGCGCCGATGTGGCGGTATCCTCGGCATGGCTGGCCACTTCGTTGGCGGTGGTCGACATCTCATGGATCGCGGTAGCAATTTGGTCGACATCGTTTTGCTGCTTGTCGACTAATTGACTCGATTGTAACGCATGGGTTCGGCATTCCTCGGCGCTTTGCGACAATGTCATGCTTTGATTGACCGCTTTACCAACCATTTGCTGAAGTTGTGCAAGGAAGGCGTTAACGTACTCGGCCAATTCACCAATTTCATCGCGACGGGCTATGTTGATCCTTTGGGTCAGATCACCTTCACCGGCAGAGAGCGTCCGCACCGCTGCGGTTAATTCACCCAACGGCTTGAGTAATTGTTTAATCAGGGCCCCGGCGATAAAGGCGATCACGACAAAAAGAATGACTGAGGCGATCAGCACAAAAGTAATTTGCTCTGATACGGAGGCGTAAGCTTGCGCTTTATCTTCGACAATACCCAGCGTCCAATCGGTGTTGGGGACGGTTATTGCAGCAAGCAGTTTTTCTTTGCCGTTGAGCTCAAAGGTGGTGAGTTGGCGTTGCGCACTGGCATTGGCCATAAAGTTGCGAGTCAGCTCGTCATCCAGATCGGTGAGCGGTTGGCGACTTAAGTCCGTATCACGATACGCGACGATGCGATTTTCACCGTCGACCAAAAAGGCAAAGCCATTACTGAGCTTCAAATTGAGCACCTGCTCGACGATATCAGTCACGGTGACATCGGCGGCGATCACACCTTGGTATTGGCCATTAAAGGCCTTGGCTAAACTGACCACTAGGCTACCGTCAAAATCCTGATAGGGCTCAGTAATAATAAGTTCATTGACTCCACTCGCACTCTGGTACCAGGGCCGTGTGCGCGGATCGTAATCCGCTGGCCAGTCTTCACTTTTATCACCATAAGCAATGCGTCCATCGCTAAATCCAGCATAAACGGATAAAAAGTGCCCCGCACGCTTCGTCACTAGCAGTTCACGATCGACATTGGCGTTATTTGCAATCAGCGTCTCATTGGCCAGAAGCATATCGGCACGCGTACTTAACCAGCTATCAATGAACTGGGTGGTGGCATCACCGACATCATGCATTTGTTTGGTAATGCTGGTGGTGGTTTCAGTTTGGAGCTGACGCACAGAAATGCTGGCAAGCACCGCACTGACCAGCGCGACGATAAAGGCAATAGCCACAATAATTTTCAGCTTAATTGTCGGCTTGGGCATAGACACATTTCCATCTCATTAAAAAATATCTTTGAGTGTATACGCAAGGCTTACAACAAAGTTAGATCAATGAGGCAAATCGCGTTGATAAGTGAGGATAAGAAATCGTTGAACGCAGAATTTGTGATCTTTCTGCCAATAGAGAGGCTGCCTACTGGTATAGGCAGCCTGGTTGCATTGCCGTGTTCATATCGTTGACGCGTTAGACTTTAAATTTAGACAAGTCACTGTGCATCGCCTGCGCGTCTTGCGCCATTTGCTCGCCTTGTTCCCCTGTTTCGTTCGATTTTTGATGAAGCTCCAGTGATAAATCGCGCACCGCTTGGGTATTGCGATTGATATCTTCAGTGACGGCACGTTGCTCTTCAGCCGCGCTGGCAATTTGTGCCGCCATTTCGGAGATATCGCCAATCGCGCGTGTGATTTGATTGAGTTTATCACTGGCTGAGGCGGCGCGATCGACACTGGAGGTTGCCATTTCGTTACTTTGGGTCATGCCATCCACCGCACGTTGTGTCGTGTTCTGCAGCGTTTCTATCATATTGCGGATTTCTTCGGTGGAGTCGTGCGTGCGTTGACTCAGTACACGTACCTCGTCAGCGACCACCGCAAACCCTCGGCCTTGCTCACCAGCACGCGCAGCCTCAATCGCGGCGTTAAGCGCCAGTAAGTTCGTTTGCTCGGCAATCCCTTGGATGGTGGAAATGATTTGATTAATGCTTTGTGAGTTTGTGTCTAGCTCTCTAATCACATTGGTGGCTTGTTCGACCTGTTCTGCCAACTGTGTGATCGCGTCACGGTTACTTTCCACGACCTCTAGGCCATCCCGGCATGAACTTTCTGCTTCTTGGGCTGAACGAGCGGTTTGTTCGGCATTGCTGGCCACTTCATTGGCAGTGGTTGACATTTGGTGAATGGCGGTCGCGATTTGATCGACATCACCTTGCTGTTGTCCGACCAAACCGGTCGATTGATGCGCAAGATTTCGACATTGGTCCGCGCGTTCAGACAATCCCACACTTTGGGTGACGCTTCGACCAATCATGGCTTGCAATTGCGCTAAAAACGCATTGACGTGTCCGGCTAACTCACCGATTTCATCGTGGCGCACAATATCAAGACGCTGAGTAAGATCGCCACTGCCTTGCGATAAGGAACTTACTGCGTGCGTCAGCTGAGTCAGTGGGGCCAGCATACGGTGAATGAGGAAGCCGGCAATAAAAGCGATAACGACAAACAAAATCACCGACGTGACCAACGTGGAGACTATTTGCTCGGAAACGGAAGCAAACGCCAGTTGTTTGTCTTGAACTACCCCTAGACTCCAGTTAGCGCCTTCCACTTTTGTGACTGCAATGAGTTTTTCGCGGCCATCGCCATCGAACGTCACGGTCCCCAGTGCTTGGCTGTTTCGTGCATTTTGGATGAAGGCCGGTGTGAGCTCATCGTCGACCTGCGTTAAAGCTTTTCCACTCAGCGCGGTATCGCGATAGGCGACCACCTTATTATTGCTATCAACCAAAAACGCGAAGCCTTCGTTGGGTAGGCGTACGTTAAGCACCTCTTTGACAATGGCGTCGACAGATAAGTCAGCAGCAATAACCCCTTCGAACTGTTGATTAAATGCTTTAGCAAAGCTGATGACCATGCCAGCGCCATTGGCATCGACATAAGGAGGCGTAATAATTAAATCGTTTGCCGCATTGGCTTGCTTATACCAAGGACGTGAACGAGGGTCATAGTCGGTTGGCCAGCTTTCGGTTTTATCACCATAGGCGATGGTTCCATCAGCAAAGCCGGCATAGACGGTAAGAAAATCACCCTGGCGCTTGGTCAGTAATAATTCGCGATCAACATTCGGTTGGCTAGCAATCAAAGGCACATTCGCGACGAGTATTTTGCTGCGGATGTCGAGCCATTCTTCGATAAAGTTGCTCGTTGATAGCCCCACATCTCTCATTTGAGCGGTGACGCTTTGTTCGGTTTCTGCTTCAAGTTGATTGACTGAAAACCATGCCTGTACTGCACTGACTAAGGCGACGACCAAAGCAACCGCAAGTAATATTTTGGTCTTGATGGTAAATTTCATTAAAGATCCCTCGTACTACCACACTATGACGACACTTTCTTATTGAGTATCTGCTTAATTGTAGAAAGCTTGAGCCTGGGAGGGGATAGAATTTAAAAAAAGTTTTCCTCTCAAGCTCGCTAACGCCTGCATCACTCGTGTTATCCCATTTTTAACCAATAAAAAATAGACACTTATGTAAAATGGAAACGACTTATCGGTTTTTTGTCTCATCGATGAAACGCCTGTCAGGTTAATAAGACAACCCCGCCATAAACCAGCATTAAACCACTAACCCCGAGAATAAGGCCGACTTTGACCAGATCTTGACTACTGATAAACCCCGTGGAGTAAGCGAGCGAGTTGGGAGGGGTCGATACCGGTAAAATCATGCCGAGAGAGGCGGAAAAAGCGACAACAATGAGCAAGCCTTGCATGCCGCCAATGCTTGCTAACGCTGGCATGGAAGAGGCAATCGCCGCCGCAATCGGCATTAACA
The DNA here is from genome assembly GCF_001996245.1 of Salinivibrio sp. MA607. Classification (NCBI taxonomy): domain Bacteria; kingdom Pseudomonadati; phylum Pseudomonadota; class Gammaproteobacteria; order Vibrionales; family Vibrionaceae; genus Salinivibrio; species Salinivibrio sp. MA607. The sequence continues at coordinate 12,747 of NZ_MUFJ01000003.1, forward strand.
AGTTTGCGGTCGCTGTATTGGACATAAAATTAGCCATCAGCCAGCAAATCACCGATAAGGTAATTAAAACGGTCATGGCAGTGAGCAAGCTGTAATCCACTGCATGGGCGAGGGCTGCGGCGAGACCGGTTTGATCCAGTGCGATCCCCATTGCAATCCCGCCGGCGACCAGCCAAAGCACATCCCAGTTAATTTGCTTAAGCTCTGGCTTACCAATGATCCCTGTCAGGGTAAAAATAGCCAGAGGGATCACCGCGACGACATACGTATTCATGCCATGAGCGCCTGTGGTGAGCCACAGAACAATGGTCAGCGCAAAGGTAATATAGACGGTATAGGCTTGCCAGCTTTGTAAAAAACGGCCTTCTAACGCAAGCTCCACTCGAGTGTGTTGACTGCGAAAGAGGCGTTGTAACAGCCACCAAGCAAAACTGAGTTGGACGATCACGAAGGGGAGCCCCATCTTCATCCAGTCTAAAAAGGAGACTTGATATTCGCCGGTTAAATACTGTAGCGCGATCGCGTTTGGCGGTGTGCCGATAGGGGTAGCGATTCCTCCGGTATTCGCGGCGACCGGAATGCAAAGCACCATCGCTTTAATTAACGGATCGCCTTTGGGTAGCACACTGATAATGGGCGCTAATAGGGCCAACATCATGACAGTTGTCGCGGTATTGGACATAAACATTGAAAATACCGCCGTGATCAACATCAGCCCCAGCATAATGAACTTGGGGTGTTGGCCGAAAGGTTTGAGCAACACGCGGGCAAGGTTAATGTCGAGCTGATATTTAGACGCCGCGATAGCCAACGAAAACCCACCCATAAACAGGATGATAATAGGCGATGAAAACGCACTTAATATATCGGTGTAAGGAATTAACTCGCCACGCGGATGATGAGGCGTTATGCCACGAAACCAGTGCAAGCCTTTGTCTGAAATCATGATCAGTTGCAGGGTGATGATGAGCAAAGACGTAGAAAAAACGGGAACGGGCTCAAGCACCCACAATAACGCGGCCATTAAAAAGATGGCTAATAAGCGGTGCTGAATAATCGTAAGATCGGCAATAGGCAACCAATCGGTGGGGATGAGCAGTAATAATAAGGGGAAGCCGAGTGCGACAAGTAGCTTGATAAAACGAGCATTAACCACAAATACGCTCCTTCGTCATTGGTGGGCGACCGCGTCATGCCTTACAGTTGGATTGGCAAGCGCTTTATTGCTAACAGAATACCTCCAATAATACGGACCTTGCCTGTTGATTAACGGGAAAAATCTCCGAATTTCGACACAAAAAAGGGGCATAAATGCCCCTTATCTCACAATTTTTTCGATTACGCCTGCCGATGCGCGTAGGGCTGCCCCATTTGCGTAGGTGCGCCAGGGATAACTTGGTCGTCGAAGTGCAGGGCACCGTGTGGAAAGAGGTTAATCACGGTTGAGCCCAGCTTGAATCGGCCCATCTCATCACCTTGGACAAAGTGAATCGCTTGCTCGCCCTCGGTCGGGTATTGCCAACGACGAATGCTGCCGCCAGTTGGCGGTGTCACCGTGCCCGCCCACGTGGTTTCAATGCTACCGACAATGGTCGCACCCACTAAAATTTGCGCCATGGGGCCGAAATCTGTTTCAAAGAGACAGACAACACGCTCATTGCGCGCGAACAGGTTGGGAACGTTTTCTGCTGTTACCGGGTTGACTGAAAAGAGATCGCCAGGAATATAGATCATCTCGCGCAGTACCCCGTCACATGGCATATGGACGCGGTGATAATCACGCGGTGAGAGATATAAGGTGGCGAACGCTCCCTCATCAAATTGGCTGGCGAGTGCTGCATCGCCGCCGATTAATTCGGTTAATGAAAAGTAGTGGCCTTTGGCTTGGACTAATTGCCCCTGCTCGATGCGTCCCGCTTGACTGACGCAGGCATCGGCAGGAAAAACCAAGGTATCATTATCGCCTTCGATGGGACGTAACGCAGGTTTTAGCTCACGGACAAAAAAATCATTAAAGGTGCGATAGTAGCCAGGATCACTGACCTTTGCTTCGCCCATGTCGACGTGATACTGCTTAATAAACCACTTAATCACCGAGGTTGTGAACCAGCCGCCTTTTAAGCTAGCCAATTTGCCCATGACTCGGGTAAGAGCGTGTTTCGGCGCAAGGTATTGCAGCCCGACTTTTAAATCGTCTCGCACAGTTTCGTCCTGACAAGTTATTGAATGTTAATTACGCTCAATGCGTGCTATGGATTGGCACGCAGTGTAGCGAATCAATACGTGTAGTGACAGCGGCTCACAGTTGCTTATTTCGTGAGAACTGTCGGTTATCTTTTGCTTCTTTCATGCTTTCAATAATGCGGTGGTAGCTGTCAAAGCGTTCGACACTAATATGGCCATCTTCGACCGCCTGACGAAGCAGGCAACCTGGGTCGTCGCCATGTTTGCAGTCGCGGAATTTGCACCCACCTAAATACTCACGAAATTCGACAAACCCATGGGCGATTTGTTCCGGCTCAAGGTGCCATAAACCGAACTCGCGCACGCCAGGCGAGTCAATGAGATCGCCCCCTTGGGCGAAATGATACAAGCGTGCCGCGGTCGTGGTGTGTTGCCCCAGTCCTGAGTTTTCTGATACCTGATGCGTTTGCGCATGCACATCGGGTAACAAGGTATTGACCAAGCTTGATTTACCCACGCCTGATTGTCCCACGAACACACTGACATGTTGATCCAATTGTTCAACCAGTGTCGACATGCCCTCACCAGAATCGGCGCTCACCATCACCAAGGGATAGCCAATATCTCGATAGATATCGAGCAGCGTCTCGACCATTTCTCGGCCGTCATCATCCAGCAGGTCGACTTTATTGACCACAATGAGCGGGGCGATATTGAGTACTTCACACGCAATTAAGTAACGGTCGATAATATTGAGCGACAGCTCGGGTAAGATCGCGGCCACGATCACCACTTGATCGATATTGGCGGCAACGGGTTTAACGCCGTCATAGTAATCAGGCCGTGTCAGAACCGACATGCGATCATGTACCGCTTCAACCACGCCGGCAAATCCCTCGAGCGCTTCTTTGCCTGGGCGCCAAATGACGCGATCACCTGTTACCAGGCTACTGACGGAACGACGAAGATTGCACCGGTGTATTTTCCCTGTTTGCGGATCTTCAATGTCGGCATGTTGCCCAAATCGCGTGATCACTCGGCCTTCACGAGAGGATTCAAGGGCAGCATCTTCCCATTGGATGTCGTTATCATGCTGTTTGATCCGACGTTGCTGGTTCGATCGAACCCGCCGCAATTGGCCTTTAGTAAGCTTTTTCTTTTTTGCCACGTTGACTCTTATCAGTTAAGTTGGCTTTCATATCAAGCACAGTATGATACATGGTTTACCCATAAAAAAGGCAAGTTCAATGGCGTTCAGTGAAAACAATTTAATCTGGATCGATCTGGAAATGACCGGGCTCGATCCGGACACCCACAAGATCATTGAGATCGCAACGATTGTGACCGATGCACAGCTTAATATCCTGGCAGAAGGGCCGGTATTAGCGATCCATCAGCCGCAAAGCGAACTCGATAAAATGGACGATTGGTGTACGCAAACGCATACCCAGTCTGGTTTGGTTGCGCGTGTGCAACAAAGCCAAGTCAGTGAGCAAGCGGCTATTGAGCAAACGATCGCATTTTTATCTCAATGGGTACCCGCGGGGGCCTCCCCGATTTGTGGTAACAGTGTGGGCCAAGATCGTCGTTTTCTCTATCGTCATATGCCAGCGCTGGAGCGTTATTTTCACTATCGCACGGTGGACGTCAGTACGCTGAAAGAGCTTACGCGCCGTTGGCAGCCCGAAATACTGAATGCGTTTTCTAAAAAAGGCACCCATTTAGCCCTTGACGACATTCGGGAATCAATTGCAGAATTACAGTTCTATCGCGAAAGGATCCTGACGATCTGATTTTCTTTTCGTCGATCTGTTGCTCTTTTGAGCGATCAAAAGAAAAAATCATAATTTTGCTTATCAGCACTTGCAACCCGGTTTTTTCTTCGTATAATTCGCAGCCCTAACGACGTGAATCGTCTGTTGAAAGCGACATTAGCTCAGCTGGTAGAGCGCAACCTTGCCAAGGTTGAGGTCACGAGTTCGAACCTCGTATGTCGCTCCAAATTAAATATCGATCTGATAGTGATCAGGTCGATCTAAGCGACACTAGCTCAGCTGGTAGAGCGCAACCTTGCCAAGGTTGAGGTCACGAGTTCGAACCTCGTGTGTCGCTCCAATTTAAAATTCGATGTTACGCATCGGCAATGCGACATTAGCTCAGCTGGTAGAGCGCAACCTTGCCAAGGTTGAGGTCACGAGTTCGAACCTCGTATGTCGCTCCAAATAACAATTCGGTATAAGCGACACTAGCTCAGCTGGTAGAGCGCAACCTTGCCAAGGTTGAGGTCACGGGTTCGAACCCCGTGTGTCGCTCCAATCACTTGGTTAACCGCAAGTGTGGCGTTACATATAGCGCCGTCTTTAATGCTGTGAAGCATCATCTCTAGCATCAAATTCACACCTAACGTACTTCCTCTGGAAGCGGCGTATTGGCGTGCTTTTAATTACTAATGCACAGCTTTATCCACAAGACTCGTTTTGTGGATAACTTGGTTGATGAATTCTGTAAAGCCCGCCATGCCGGTGATCTTGTCAGCAAGCACGAGGACGATGTTGTACACCGGAAATAAACACCATTTCTCTCTATTTAGCTGAAAATAAAGGGGAATAGTGTATTTTTTTCCAGGTTAACTAATGCTTTTCCACAGTGTTATTCACTATCGTGATCTTGCTCGCTTAATGCCCTGCCTATGTGTTTAACTATCAAAAAGTGCACCATAAACACACATTGCTTAATAGTTTTCCACATAATGTGAATGGCGTCATCTTTCTGCTATTTAACAGTGCTAAGCGTCTCGCGGTAACCCTTTTTCAATGATGCGCACCAGGCGGCGAGTGCCGGTGGGGAGTACAGCCACATCAATGCGCTGTCGTTTGCTTTCTTGCTCACCGAGCGCCCACTCTATATGTGCATCAACCAATGCATCCTCTCCATGCCGGGCTCGTAAGCTCGCAACGATCTCTGGATCATAAGGCGCGTTGCCCATCGCGATAGCAAGATTGCGTCGCCACTTTTTAATCCCAATACGACGAATGGCCGACCCTTGCGTTAAGGATAAAAAAGTGTCCTCATCCCAATTAAAAAGTGTGGTGAGCGGCTGTTGATCAAGGCTAGGGCGACAGTGAAAGTCGGCTTCTAAAGTGAGTTCAGCCTCGCGGTTGAATGGACAAACGAGCTGGCAGTCATCGCAACCGTAAATGCGGTTACCTATCGCGTGGCGAAACTCCATAGGGATCACACCATCATATTCAATGGTGAGGTAGGAAATACAGCGCCGGGCATCGACCACGCCTTCCGCAACAATCGCTTGGGTTGGGCAGCTCGTCATACAAGCAACGCACTTGCCACACTGATTATCAACGGGAGTATCCGTCGGTAAAGGGAGATCAACCAATAGCTCGCCGAGGAAAAACCAGGATCCCGTTTCTTCGTTAAGGATCAATGAGTGTTTACCTGTCCATCCCAACCCTGCTTTTTCTGCCAACGGACGTTCTAAAATAGGTGCCGAGTCGACAAAAGGACGATAGCCATAGGGACCAACCTCGGCTTCGATTTGCTGCCCCAGCTTTTTCAATCGGTTGCGGATGAGTTTGTGATAGTCGCGCCCTAAAGAATAGCGACTCACATAACCTAAACTTGGATTGGCCAATGTGGTGGCAAATCCCGCTTCTGGTGGTAAATAATTCATGCGTACACTGATCACGCGTACCGTACCAGGCACCAACTCCTCTGGGCGCGCACGCATCATGCCATGTCGCGCCATCCACGCCATCTCACCGTGATAGCCATTGTCGAGCCAACGTTGCAGTTGCGCCTCATGTTGCTTGAGATCAACATCCGTGATCCCGACATGCTGGAAGCCTAGCGCTTGTCCCCATTGCTTGATACGTTGGGCTAATTGGTCGAAATTAATCGATGCATCGGGCGTGGGTTGCGACATAGCGGTAGATCCTGAGGCCTTAAGTGGTGCAGTACAATCAATGGAGGCAGTTGATGGCGACAAGTTTACCACAGAGTTTCTATCGTGCAGAGCAAGTTCGTGAAGGCGAACAGGCTGTCGCGCGTGCGTTGGATATTCCTATGTATCAGCTGATGTTAAGAGCTGGCCAAGCCGTCTTTGATAGTATCAATCAGTATTATCCTAACGCGGCACGGTTATTGATCGTCTGTGGTGCGGGCAACAACGCCGGCGATGGTTATGTGATTGCTCGGTTGGCGAAATCAGCGGGATTAAATGTCACCATATGGTCATTGGTCGCGCCAGAAAAACTTAGTGGCGACGCGGCAACCGCTTGGCAAGAGTGGCAAGATTGTGGTGGAAGCGTTATTAAGACCCAGCCTACCGTCACGCAGTTTGATGTCATTGTCGATGCCATGTTGGGCACCGGTTTATCGCGCGCGGTTGAAGGCGATTTTGCCCAAGCGGTCAGGGTGATTAATCATTGCCACGTGCCAGTGGTGGCGGTTGATATTCCGTCTGGCTTGTGTGCCAACAGTGGCTGTGTAAAAGGTGTGGCAATCGCAGCGGATATAACGGTTACCTTGATTGCATTAAAACAAGGCTTATTAACCGGGCAAGCGGTCACGCATCGCGGTGAACTTATTTTTGCTGGTCTCAATGTAGCAACAGCCTTTGCACGTCAAGCGGAACCGGCTGGGCAGCTGATCAGTGACGATATCAAAACGCAATGCCTCCCGCCCCGAGCGCGCAGCGCACATAAAGGGCAATTTGGTCGCGTTCTTTGTTTAGGCGGTGACCATGGTATGGCCGGTGCCGTGACGCTTTGTGCCCAAGCTGCGTTACGCACTGGCGCCGGCCTAGTCAAAGTTGTGACGCAAAAAGACCATACCTTGATGCTCGTCACGCGTCAGCCTGAGCTAATGACGCAAAGCTGGGCGCCGGGCCAATCATTAGGTGATGCCTTGTCTTGGGCCACCCATATTGTTATCGGCCCTGGACTTGGCCGAAGTGCGTGGTCGGATGCACTCTGGACCATTGCCCTCTCGGCACGGTTGCCTAAGGTTGTTGATGCGGATGGATTAAATAAATTAGCGCGGCAACCCCAACACCGCGACGATTGGATTCTCACGCCTCATCCAGGCGAGGCCGCTCGCTTATTGGGCTGTGAAGTAAAAGAGGTGGAACTCGATCGTTTTGCCGCCGTCAAAGCGATACAAACACGGTATGGTGGTGTCGTTTTGCTTAAAGGGGCAGGAACGATCGTATATGATGGCACAGATTATGCTGTTGCAAATGTGGGCAATCCTGGCATGGCGTCTGGGGGAATGGGCGATGTTCTCTCGGGGGTAATCGGTAGTTTGTTGGCGCAAGGCGTTGATTTATTCTCGGCGGCAACATTGGGTTGCTACCTTCATGGTAAAGCGGGTGATTACGCCGCTCAGGCCGGTGAACGAGGATTGCTCGCCAGCGATTTGTTTCCCTATTTGCAGCAGTTAGTGGATTAGAGAAACGCGCCTGGTTCAGTAATCAGAGCAGTTTATGACATAAATAACAGACGAGATCCCAAAGTAGTATGACCCAGACTTTTATCACTCAGTTGACCGATGCGGATCGCACGGTGGCTTTCGGCGCGGCACTGGCGCGTGCTTGTACGCAAAGTACAACCTGCTATCTACATGGCGATCTTGGTGCGGGAAAGACCACGTTTTGCCGCGGTTTTATCCAGGCGATGGGGCATACCGGTAATGTCAAAAGTCCAACCTATACCTTGGTTGAACCTTACGAGCTAACACCTTGGCAAGTGTATCATTTCGATCTCTACCGTTTGGCGGATCCAGAAGAGTTGGAGTTTATGGGGATCCGAGATTATTTTAATCAACAAGCGCTGTGCTTAATTGAATGGCCAGAAAAGGGAGAAGGCTGGTTACCGCATGCCGATCTGGATATCACTCTGCGTTACGACGGTGAGCAGCGCAACCTTATTATTGATGCCAATAGCGCGGCAGGCCTGGCTATTATCGACCGCCTAGAATGGGAAGACTAGCATGATGTGGCAGCGGCTTTGCATCTTGATGATCGCCAGCTTGTTGAGTGCAACAAGTTGGGCCAACAAAATCGAAAATATTCGGGTGTGGCCGGCACCGAATGAAACCCGGGTGGTGGTTGATCTCGCTGAAAAGGCGGATTTTAGTTATTTTTCTTTAACACGCCCGGACCGACTGGTGGTCGACTTGAAACAAAGTCAGCTCGCCACCGGCTTGCCAAAGCAGGTTAAAGGCAGCGATATTCTGACTAAAATCCGCAAGAGCAGCCCCCCTGATGCCAGCACGTATCGACTGGTTTTTGAGTTAAAAAATGGCGCTAAGCCGACGATATTTTCTCTCGCACCGGGAGGCGAGTATGGCCACCGTTTAGTGGTTGATTTACCACACGCGCAAAAAGTGGATAAGAACAAACCGACACTCTCGGTAGCGGAAAAGAAGCGGCGTGAGACGGTCGCGGCTTTACCCTTTGGCACTGAAGACATTGTCGTCGCGATTGACCCCGGGCACGGCGGTAACGATCCCGGCGCCATAGGACCGCGTCGCAAGCAGGAAAAAGATGTCAATCTTGCCATTGCTAAACAAGCGGCTGCACGTATCAATGCGGTGCCGGGAATGCGGGCCGTCTTAACCCGTACGGGCGATTACTTTGTCGATTTGAACCGTCGGTCTGAAATCGCACGCAAACATAAAGCCCATTTACTCGTCTCAGTGCATGCCGACGGTTTTCATCAGCCACAACCTCGTGGTGCCTCGGTGTGGGTGCTCTCACGCCGTCGAGCGAACAGCGAAATTGGTCGCTGGATTGAAAAACATGAAGAGCAATCCAACTTGTTAGGTGGTGGCTCTTTGCTTGCGCAAAATAACGAGGACGAATATTTAAGCCGTGCGGTGTTGGACTTGCAGTTTAGTAACTCGCAAAAAGAAGGCTACAACGTCGCGACTCGGGTGCTTAAAGAGCTAGGTAAAGTGACCAAGCTGCACAAATCGAGCCCTGAGCATGCGAGTTTGGCCGTGCTCAAATCGCCGGATATCCCGTCCTTGTTGGTGGAGACCGGGTTTATTTCCAATCCACAAGAAGAGCGTTTGTTATTCCAACGAGGGCATCAACGTGGTTTGGCGAATGCCATTTATCATGGTATTCGTAATTACTTTGAACGCTTTCCTCCTGACGGCACCTTGTTTGCAGCGCGTAAAAACGGGGTAAAACATAAAGTCAGCCCGGGACAGTCCCTCTCAGTTATCGCCAAACAGTATCAAAGCTCAATAGCTGCGATAAAATCGGCGAACGGCTTAACCTCAAGCACGCTGCAGGTGGGACAAGTGCTATCAATTCCAAATGTCGATGTGGCTAAGTTAGCCGGTAAAGCCGAGCGGGCATCCACACAAACCCTGACTCATACCGTGAGTCGCGGCGAGTTTCTCGGTAAAATTGCCGAGCAGTATCAAGTCTCACTGAGCACGCTGCGCCGCGCGAATAACTTGAAGTCTGACACGCTCTGGGTAGGGCAAAAGCTGAAAGTGCCGGGCGCAACACCGCCAGCGCTGAAGCACAAAGTCAAACGCGGTGAATACCTTGGCAAAATTGCCAGCAATTACGGGGTGACCATTGAGAGCCTTCGTCGCGCCAATGAATTACGCTCTGATGCGCTGGCGGTCGGTCAAACTCTGATCATCCCAGGAAGCTAATATGGCGATTGAGATTTTACCCGCGCGCCTTGCCAACCAGATTGCAGCAGGGGAAGTGGTCGAGCGGCCAGCATCGGTGGTGAAAGAGCTGGTAGAAAATAGCATTGATGCCGGGGCGACCCGCATTGATGTGGATATAGAAAAAGGCGGCAGCAAACTGATCCGGGTGCGTGATAATGGTGGTGGGATCAGCAAAGCCGATCTGCAGCTTGCCCTGAGTCGACACGCCACGTCTAAGATCCATAGCCTTGACGATCTTGAGGCGATCATGAGCCTCGGCTTTCGAGGCGAGGCACTGGCGAGTATCAGCTCTGTTTCTCGCCTGGCCATCACCTCTCGCCCCGCGGAACAGCAAGAAGCGTGGTCAGCCTTTGCTGAAGGACGCGATATGGCCGTTAGCGTGAAACCGGCAGCGCATCCGGTGGGTTGTACCGTGGAAGTGGTGGATTTATTTTTTAACACGCCAGCCCGACGTAAGTTCTTGCGTACCGATAAAACCGAGTTCAGCCATATTGATGAGTTGCTGCGACGTATCGCTTTGAGCCGATTTGATATTACCATTAACCTGCGCCACAACGGCACGCAGGTTCGCCAATATCGGCGTATCCCTGAAAGGGGAGATCCTCTACGTCGCCTAAAAGCCGTCTGCGGGCAAAAATTTGTTGATCATGCGCTGCGGATTGACTTGACCCATCACGATATGGCGCTGCGCGGTTGGATATGTACCCCTGATGGCGCGCGGCAGCAAAACGATATGCAGCATTGTTTTGTGAATCAGCGCATGATGAAAGATAAATTGATCAACCATGCTATCCGCCAAGGGTATGAGCAAAGCTTGGCGCCCGATCAGTATGCCGCTTATGTGCTTTATATCGATGTGGATCCGCATCAGATAGACGTGAACGTTCATCCGGCGAAGCATGAAGTCCGCTTTCATCAAGCACGGCTGGTGCATGACTTTATTTATCAAGCGATTTATGACGGGCTGCAACAATCATCGTTACCCATCGACGAGACGGTCAATCCAGAGACCGGCGAGGTTAGAGAGACAGTGTCTTATCAACCTCGAGCATCGGCCGTGGCAACCGACCATTCCTACCAGCAAGCGGTGAATGCCTTTCCCGCTTATCCGGGGAAACAGTCAACCGAGTCGTCACGGCCAGCAAAAGGGCAAGCTTCGCGCGCTGACCGTTCGAGTACGCCTTCCAAGCAAGCGACCCAAGCCTATCAAAGGTTAATGACGCCGCGAGCCGCCGTTCACACTGACGATGCCAAGGATGAGGCGACATCGAGTGAGCAGTCGCCTTCGCCGGTTAGCGTAAGCACGTGTATGGCACCAGCTAAGATAGTGAGTGGCCAACCTGGTTTGGGAAAAGTACTCGCGGTGATTGACCAGCATTATGTGCTGATGTCGTGGGGTGAGGATTTATGGTTAGCTGATCATCATCGGTTAGAAAGCTGGCGTCATCAAGGGGCGTTACAACCAGCCTTGGCGGAGGGATTAGTGACTCAGCCTTTATTAATTCCACAACGTTTATCCGCGTCTGCATCCGAATGTGATGCGATTAGCCACTATCAAACGTTACTGGGGCAATTTGGTATTCATATTCGGGTAAAAGGCCAGCAGTTAATGGTGATGTCTGTATGCCAACCACTGCGGCAACAGAATCTGCAAGCCTTTGTTCCAGCCCTACTGAACTTTTTAGGCGGCTTAGACCCCAGCCAATCTAATCCGGATCACCGCGCGAACCTGTTGGGTTGGCTGGCAAAGCAGTTGACAGTTGCATCGGATCCAGTCAGCCTTGCGCAAGCGGTACAGACCGTATCGGAAATTGAACAGTATTGGCAGGGTGAGGCGTTGGAAAAAGGGCGACAACGCTTGTTTACGCGTCTCGACCTAACCTCAGCAATAGAAGCATTACAACATGACTAATCCGCTGCCTAAGGCCATTTTTTTGATGGGGCCAACCGCCTCGGGAAAAACGGATCTGGCCATTGCATTACGCAATACCATGCCGGTTGAAATTATTAGTGTTGATTCGGCCTTAATTTATCGAGGGATGGATATTGGTACCGCCAAGCCAACCGCTGACGAATTAGCACAGGCGCCGCATCGCCTCATCGACATTCGAGATCCCGCTCAGGCTTATTCCGCAGCCGACTTTCGTGAAGACGCCCTCACAGAAATGAAGAAGATCGTGTCGAATGGCAAGATCCCTCTGTTGGTTGGGGGCACCATGTTGTATTTTAAAGCGTTATTAGAAGGGTTATCGCCATTACCCAGTGCGGATCCTAGTGTGCGTGACGCATTAGAAAAAGAAGCGCAGCAGCATGGCTGGGAAGCGCTTCATGCACAGTTATGTGATATTGATCCTGTTTCTGGTGCGCGGATCCATCGCAACGATCCGCAGCGGATTATGCGGGCACTTGAGGTGTACCGTATCAGTGGACAAACCCTGACCGCATTGACGGAAAAAAAAGGTGAACCTTTGCCGTATCAGGTACACCAATTTGCAATAGCGCCTCAGGAACGAGGTGAGTTGCATCGCCGCATTGAGCTCAGATTTGACAAAATGGTTGAAGCGGGCTTTGAAAAGGAGGTACGTACACTGTTTGAGCGAGAGGATCTGCATCCCGATCTGCCCTCGATCCGCTGTGTTGGGTATCGCCAAATGTGGGATTATTTGGCCGGACGTAGCACCCATGATGAAGCCGTTTACCGTGGAATTTGCGCGACGCGCCAGTTAGCCAAACGTCAGATAACTTGGCTGCGAGGCTGGGAAAATGTGACGTGGCTTGACAGTGACGCGCCGTCACTGTCTTTACAAACGGTGACAAAAGCGTTGACGGCAGGGACGGAAACTTGATGTATACTGTCACTGACAAGGACGCTGCTTAACCGCGACATTGACTACAATTACAAACAAATAAGGAAAAGAACTAATGGCTAAGGGGCAATCATTACAAGACCCATTCCTAAATGCGTTACGTCGTGAGCGTATTCCTGTTTCCATTTACCTTGTGAATGGCATTAAGTTACAAGGGCAAATCGAATCGTTTGATCAGTTTGTGATCTTGCTGAAAAACACCGTGAATCAAATGGTGTATAAGCATGCCATTTCTACGGTGGTGCCAGCACGTGCTGTGAGCCATCACAACAATAACCAAGGGGCTGGAGAGCGTCCACAGGGCGATCGTCAGCAAGAAAAACCTGAGGAGTGAGTATTCAATTGCTAAGGAGTCATTCGCTTGTTTGACCGTTACGAGGCCGGTGAACAGGCTGTACTCGTTCATATTAATTTTACCCATGATGGCGAGTGGGATGATCTCAGTGAGTTTCAAATGCTGGTTTCGTCCTCGGGTGTCGACGCCTTGCAAGTTGTTGTCGGCAGCCGTCAGTCTCCTCACCCGAAATATTTTGTCGGCGAGGGAAAAGCCCAAGAAATTGCAGAGACCGTGCAGCATGTCGGGGCCGATGTGGTGATCTTTAATCATACCTTGTCTGCCGCCCAAGAGCGCAACCTGGAGCAGCGATTTAAATGTCGAGTATTGGACCGAACAGGCCTCATCCTCGATATTTTCGCGCAGCGTGCACGTACGCATGAGGGTAAATTGCAGGTTGAATTAGCGCAGTTACGGCATCTTTCTACCCGACTCGTGCGTGGCTGGACCCACCTTGAACGTCAGAAAGGGGGGATCGGTTTACGTGGCCCGGGGGAAACCCAATTAGAAACGGATCGTCGCTTATTGCGTGATCGGGTAAAAGCGATTTTGCGTCGGTTAGACAAAGTGGCCAAGCAGCGCGAGCAAGGACGGCGTGCGCGAGCGCGTGCTGAGGTACCAACGGTATCGCTGGTGGGGTATACCAATGCGGGTAAGTCGACGCTGTTTAATCGGATTACCGAAGCTGGCGTTTATGCAGCCGATCAATTGTTTGCTACTTTGGATCCGACCTTGCGTCGGATTGAAGTCGAAGATGTCGGCACCGCGATTTTAGCCGATACCGTCGGTTTCATTCGCCATTTGCCGCATGATTTGGTGGCGGCGTTTAAAGCGACATTGCAAGAAACGCAAGAAGCGAGCTTATTGTTGCATGTGGTTGACGCCAGTGATGAGCGATTGAGTGACAACATTGAGGCTGTTGACAGCGTGCTCGAAGAGATTGAAGCCGCTGATGTGCCACGTCTACTTATCATGAATAAAATAGATAGTCTGGATCAGGCTGAGCCTCGTATTGAACGAGACGACGAGGGCGTGCCGAAAGCCGTATGGGTCTCAGCCTTGTCGGGGCAAGGTATTGCGCTCATCTTTGACGCGCTGACCGAGCGTTTGGCCGGTACCATGGTGCGGCATCGATTACGATTACCGCCAAATCTAGCGGGTCGGATGCAAAGTAAATTTCACCAGATGCGATGCATTGTCAGTGAAGAATACCAAGACGATGGGCATCTATTAGTCGATGTTAGGCTGCCGCAAACAGACTGGCATCGGTTAGAAAAAAGAGAAGGCAACCAGCTTGGCGACTTTATCGTCAGTGAATAGGCTGCTAGAGTAAAAAATTATCGTCAGATCAATTTGATGGAGTGCGCGAATGGCGTGGAATGAGCCAGGAAACAATGGCGGTCCCGACAAAGACCCCTGGGGGAATCGTGGTGGCCGTAATCAAGGACCACCCGATCTTGATGAATTGTTTAATAAACTAAGCCGCAAACTGGGTGGCTTTGGTGGCCGGAAAGGCAAAGGACCTTCTTTCGGTGGCGGAATGGCGGGGCTAGGTGTCCTCGCACTAATCGGTGTTATCGTATGGGGTATTTCCGGTTTCTATACCATTGGCGAAGCGCAGCGTGGTGTGGTGCTTCGGTTCGGTCAGTATGATCGTGTCGTGCAACCTGGCCTTAACTGGAAACCGACGTTTGTTGATACCGTGAGAACGGTTGATATGGAATCAATCCGCTCGCTAAACAGTTCAGGTTTGATGCTGACCAAAGATGAAAACGTGGTCAACGTCGAAATGGATGTCCAATATCGCGTGATGGATGCCCAGCAGTATCTCTACAGTGTCACCAATGCTGATGACAGCTTGCGTCAAGCAACGGATTCAGCGCTTCGTGCGGTCGTGGGTGATTCTGTGATGGATGATATTATCACTCGAGGTCGTCAAACAGTGCGTGAGCGCACCCAAGTTGAGTTGAATCAGATCATTGATAAATACAACATGGGCTTAATTGTTGTCGACGTGAATTTCCAGTACGCACGACCACCAGAGCAGGTAAAAGATGCCTTTGATGACGCCATTGCAGCACGTGAGGATGAAGCGCGCTTTATCCGTGAAGCAGAAGCGTATCGTAATGACGTCTTGCCAAAGGCAACGGGTCGAGCCGAAACGCTGAAAAAAGCCGCATTGGGTTACAAAGCTCGTACGGTCAATGAAGCAGAAGGTGAAGTCTCTCAATTCGAAAAATTGTTGCCTGAGTATATTGAGGCGCCACGCGTGACACGTAATCGCCTGTATATCCAAACCATGGAACAGGTGTACAGCAGTACAAGTAAGGTGATGGTGGATTCGCAAAGCGGAAACAGCAACCTCTTGTATCTCCCGCTGGATAAGTTGATGGGAGGGGCAGCCGTTGGGCCTAACCAGCGTAAAGAAACGTCGAGCAGCCAGTATGGCATTGAGCTGGAGCAAAGCTCTCAGCCAAAACAGCCTGAATCGGCGCCGCGTTCTGGTTCATCACGTGAAGGGAGATACTAAGCATGCGTAAGATGATGATCCCGGTTATAGTCTTAGCGGTCGTGATATTTTTGATGTCGATCTTCGTGGTGAGTGAAGGTGAACGCAGTATTGTGATTCGCTTTGGACGTGTCCTGAAAGTGGATAACGAGATCGCGAAAATCTATCAGCCAGGTTTGCACTTTAAGTTGCCGTTGTTTGACCGAGTGAAGACCCTCGACGCGCGCATTCAAACCATGGATGACCGTGCCGATCGCTTTGTTACTGCAGAGAAAAAAGATGTCATTATCGACTCTTATCTGAAGTGGCGAATTAAAGACTTCGGTCAATACTACCTTGCCACAGGGGGCGGTAATAAGATCACGGCTGAGTCGCTGCTGCAACGTCGTATTTCTGACGGTCTGCGTGCCGAAATTGGTAACAAGACCATCAAAGAGATAGTGTCTGAAAAGCGCGACCAAGTCATGGAAGGTGTGTTGGAGCGTGCCGCGGGTGAGGGGATACGTGATTTAGGGATTGAGCTGGTTGATTTGCGTATCAAGCGTATCAATCTTCCAAGCGAGATCAGTGAATCCATCTATGCCCGTATGCGTGCAGAGCGTGAAGCTGTGGCGCGTCGTCATCGTGCTCAAGGTCGTGAGCAGGCTGAAATTATTCGCGCACAAGCAGAACTTGAGGTAGCCACGATTCTTTCTCAAGCAGAGCGTCAGGCGCGAATCACACGCGGTGAAGCAGAAGCTGAAGTGGCGCAGCTTTTTGCCCGTGCGTTCAAGAAAGAGCCTGAGTTCTATAGTTTTGTACGTTCGCTACAGGCCTATCGAGAGAGCTTTGACAGCAAGGGCGATATGCTGATTGTTGATCCGAAAAGTGACTTCTTCAAATACATGAAGCAGCCAGATGTGATCGATCAATAAATCGTTATCACCGACAGAAAAGACAAGGCATCGTGCCTTGTCTTTTTTTTATCGGGTAATGATTGCGCACAGTAGAGTTCAATAAAGGAGAAGGAATCATGATGACATTCTGGGGGGCGCTCGCGCTAGTATTAATTGTTGAGGGGCTGGGGCCTATGTTATTCCCCAAGCAATGGCGACAAATGGTGACTGAGCTGAGTCAGCAGCCGGATAATCAGTTGCGACGTATCGGAGGATGTTTAGTGGTGATTGGCGCTGTATTCGCCTATTCCATCTTAGGTTAACAAAGCGGCTGTCAGCTTGACGTGACAAACCCATGGAAAGAAAACGACAATACGGTTAAAAAATAACTGCAACCGAGTTTTTAAGGTGCTAGAATCCTTTTTTAACTAGCTGCATATCGAAGAAGATGGGTAATAACGTAGTCGTTCTCGGCACCCAATGGGGTGACGAAGGTAAGGGAAAGATCGTTGATCTTTTGACTGAAGATGCAAAATACGTGGTTCGCTATCAAGGCGGTCACAACGCAGGTCATACTCTTGTCATTGACGGTGAAAAGACCGTCCTACACTTGATTCCTTCTGGTATCCTCCGCAACAACGTTAAATGCATTATCGGTAATGGTGTGGTGCTGTCGCCAGACGCTTTACTGAAAGAAATGGGTGAGCTGGAAGCACGCGGCGTGCCCGTGCGTGAGCGCCTATTCCTATCAGAAGCGTGTCCTTTGATCCTGCCTTATCACATTGCGTTGGATGCAGCGCGTGAAAAAGCGCGTGGCAAGAAAGCCATTGGCACCACAGGCCGTGGTATTGGCCCAGCATACGAAGACAAAGCGGCGCGCCGTGGTTTGCGTGTGGGTGACCTATTCGATAAAGAAGCCTTCGCTGAAAAGCTGAAAGAAGTGATGGAACTCCATAACTTCCAGCTAGAGCACTTCTATAAAGTCGAACCTGTAAGCTATGAAGACACCTTAGCCAAGGTCATGGAGCAAGCAGACATCCTCACCGGTATGGTGATTGATGTCACCCAAGAGCTCGATGATGCGCGTAAACGTGATGACAAAATCATGTTCGAAGGCGCACAAGGCACCTTGCTAGATATTGATCACGGCACTTATCCGTATGTCACCTCCTCAAACACTACCGCTGGCGGTGTGGCTGCAGGCTCTGGTTTTGGTCCTCGTCATCTTGGTTATGTGCTAGGTATCGCCAAAGCCTATTGCACGCGAGTAGGGGCAGGTCCGTTCCCAACAGAACTTGATGACGACATTGGTATGCATCTAGGCACCAAGGGTGCGGAGTTTGGTGCAACCACGGGTCGTAAGCGTCGTTGTGGTTGGTTTGACGCGGTGGCTATGCGCCGTGCTGTACAGATTAACTCGGTCTCGGGTTTTTGTTTGACCAAACTGGACGTGATGGACGGCTTGGAAGAAATCAAAATTTGTACCGGTTACAAGATGGCTGACGGCACCATGGTAGAGGTATCTCCATTGGCTGCGGATGCGTACGCAAACATCGAGCCTGTTTATGAGACTATGCCGGGTTGGAGCGAAAACACCTTTGGGGTGAAGTCACTCGACGAGTTACCACAAGCTGCACTTGATTACATCAAGCGTATTGAAACCTTGACTGGCGTGCCGATTGATCTGATTTCAACTGGCCCAGACCGTAATGAAACCATCATTAAGGTTCATCCTTTCGAGAGCTAATGCTTGCGCGAAGACAAACCATGAGGCCAGCGTTTAACGCTGGCTTTTTTTTTCGCTATTGGATGAGGTTGGAACCCAGATCGCCTGGAAAGCGGAAAAAACTTGCCGCCTTTGCTAAAGTCACTAAGCAGGGTGCCGATACAAAAAAGCACACGGTTAGCGCGCGCGTTGCTGTTGGGTTTCTTGGTTGAATAGCGAGTAGGCATGAAGTTTCGAACGCTGAGTTTTTCACTTTTACTAACGGTAACGACGTTGGCAACAGCAACCGCTAGAGCGGATGTGGGGCCAGCGGTGCCCTTGTATGAAGAAAGTGAACTGATCGCCTTATTCGAGACCAACTCACACCTTGAGCGTGTGGAACAAGATGAATGCCAACTCGTACAAGACATCGAAGTACGGGCAACACGTGTGGGGTCTCCCGCCTATGAGTTCTTGTACGGCGATATGTTGGCGTGGGGCGTATGCGTTGATCAAGATGCCGAGCTCGGCGTGTATTACATGAAACAGGCTGCGCAGCAAGGGTTACCTGCGGCATTGGAGCAGCTAGGGCGATACTATGCGAATGGGACCTTGGTGCAGCAAGATCAACGACGCGCGATTCCTTACCTGCGCGAAGCCGCCTCATTGGGGGATACCCGCGCGCGAATTCAACTGGCCGAGTTGCTCGTGGATGACGTCGGTTCACCGCTTGATTATGAGGATGCTTATCGCTGGTTATATCAGACCATTACCGCAGACTCTGGCACGCGTGATCGTATTGCCGAGTTACGTTCAGCGCTTGAAGCGCGAATGCCTCAGAATATTATCGCTCGCGCTAAAAGACGCACCAGTTACTGGTAACTGCCAGCCTCTGACTGTAGGCGATTTTATCGTCAAAATCCGCTATACTCCCTTTACTCATCTGTTCCCAATCTGATTTGATATGGCCAGTTCGCCATGTTCCTCTCGTTGCCTACAAGCAAAGCGCTGAAACAAAACGTCAAACTGCGATCATCGCGGCGCAATCGCGACAGTTAACAGATATAATGAAATCAACATACGCCAATAGGAAAAGGTCTATGTCGCAAGACACAGGTTCGACAAATAATACGCCAAACAACATCGCTGCGGATCCACACCAGGCCCGTGAAGCTGAAAAATATGAAAATCCGGTTCCCAGCCGAGAGCACTTGCTGGAAGTGATCCGCAGCTTTAAGGCGCCAGTGAGCCGCGACAATCTGTTTACCCATCTCGGTTTAGACGGCGATGATCAGTATGAAGGTTTACGTCGACGCCTGCGTGCGATGGAGCGAGATGGTCAACTCGTGTTTACTCGGCGTAAGTGCTATGCCTTGCCCGAGCGTCTGGATCTGATTAAAGGGACCGTCATTGGTCACCGTGATGGTTTTGGCTTCTTGCGCCCTGAAGGGAAAGGCAATCATGACGATTGGACGTTACCGTATCATCAAATGCGTAGCGTGATGCATGGCGATGTCATTTTGGCGCAAGGCGTGGGCACCGATAAGCGCGGTCGCCAAGAAGCCCGTGTCGTGCGGGTGTTGGAAGCACGTCAAGGCCAAATCGTTGGGCGTTATTTTGTCGAAGACGGTATGGGCTTTGTCGTGCCAGACGATAGTCGCCTGGGCCAAGATATCGTGATTGATAAAGATCACACTCAGGGCGCGCGTATGGGCAATGTAGTGGTGGTTGAGATCATGCAACGTCCTACTCGCCAAACCAACCCAATGGGTAAGATTGTTGACGTGCTGGGCGAAAACATGGCGCCGGGCATGGAAATTGAAATCGCGATGCGCACCCATGATATTCCTCATCAATGGCCGGATGCCGTGCTCAAGCAAGTTAAAAGTTTGAACGAGGAAGTGCCGGAAAAAGCGAAAGAAGGCCGCGTTGATCTACGCGATCTGCCGCTGGTGACCATCGACGGTGAAGATGCCCGTGACTTTGATGATGCGGTCTACTGTGAACGTAAACGTTCTGGTGGCTGGCGTTTGTGGGTGGCAATTGCCGATGTTAGTTACTATGTGCGGCCTGATTCTGCGCTGGATAAAGAAGCGCAAAACCGCGGTAACTCGGTGTACTTCCCCAACCAAGTGGTGCCCATGTTACCAGAAGTGCTTTCCAACGGCCTATGCTCGCTCAATCCACAGGTTGATCGTCTATGTATGGTCTGTGAAATGACAATTTCTGAGTCAGGCGCACTATCCGGCTACAAGCACTATGAAGCGGTGATGAACTCACATGCGCGTTTAACCTACACCAAGGTGTCTAACATCTTAGAGGGTGATGAGACCTTGCGAGAGCGTTATCACACCTTGGTTCCACATCTAGAAACTTTGCACGATATGTACAAGGTGCTCAGTGATGCTCGCCAACAACGCGGCGCCATTGAGTTTGAGACGGTGGAAACCCAATTTATTTTCAACGCACAGCGCAAAATCGACCGTATTGTGCCGGTGGAGCGCAACGATGCGCACAAGATCATCGAAGAATGTATGATCCTTGCCAACGTCGCCTCTGCGCGTTTTGTCGAGAAGCACAAAGAGCCAGCATTATATCGTGTTCACGAAGCACCGGGTGAAGAACGTCTTAGTGGCTTTAAAGATTTCTTAGGCGAGTTAGGCTTAAGCCTGAGTGGCGGCCTAGAGCCGACGCCGAAAGATTACGCGGCACTGATGCACGTGGTCCATGGTCGCGCGGACAGTGAGCTTATTCAGACCATGTTGCTCCGCTCGATGAAGCAAGCGGTGTATCAAGCGGATAACCAAGGTCACTTTGGTTTGGCACTAAAACAATACGCCCACTTTACCTCGCCTATTCGTCGCTATCCGGATTTGCTGTTGCACCGTGCACTCAAATACTTGATTGCCAAACAAGCGGGTAAAAACCAAGACCGTTGGACCCCGACCGGTGGCTACCACTACTCATTTGACGATATGGATGTGCTCGGCGAGCAGTGTTCGAAAACCGAGCGTCGCGCCGATGATGCCACCCGTGATGTGTCGGATTGGCTTAAATGCGAATATATGCAAGATCACGTTGGCGATGAACTGGAAGGCGTGATTGCCAATGTCACCGGCTTTGGCTTCTTTGTTCGCCTCAATGAGCTGCATATCGATGGTTTGGTCCATATCTCCAACCTAGATAACGACTATTACCGTTTTGATATGGTAGGTCAGCGTCTGGTGGGCGAAGGCTCTGGCCGCGTGTTCCGACTTGGCGATCAGGTAACGGTTAAAGTGCTGTCAGTGAATCTTGATGAGCGACAAATTGACTTTGAACTGGTAGGCTCTGAGCGCAAAGCCCGTCGCCCGGGTAAAACCGAACGCGATAAGCGCAAAAAAGGTCGTGCGGAGTCGAATAAAGATCCGCAAGCGCGCCGTGAGCGAACCTCGGTACGCCAACAGCTTAAACGTGGCGCAGTGCCAAGTGTTGAAGGCGATAAGGCGCCGGCGGATAAGCCAAGCAAAAAGAGTAAAGTAAAGTCGCCTGCGCAAAAAGCACGCAAGAAAAAGGCGAAAAAACAAAAAGCCGAAGCGGGTAAGAAAAAGAAGTAAATCATGAGTAGTGAAGTTATTTACGGCATTCATGCCGTCCAAGCGATTTTAGCAACCGATCCTTCCCGCTTTATTGAAGTGATGGTATTAAAAGGGCGTCAAGACGAGCGTTTGGTCCCCGTGCTCAATGACATTGCGATGCTGGGCGTGAGTATTCAGCAAGTGGGCCGCAAAGCGTTAGACGACAAAACTCAAGGTGCGTCGCATCAGGGGGTTGTTGCCCGTGTCAAACCGGGTCGTCAGTACAACGAGAATGACTTGGAGGCGATCCTCGCTAATACCGAGAACCCTTTGTTGCTGGTACTTGACGGTGTCACCGACCCGCATAATTTGGGGGCTTGCCTGCGCACTGCCGATGCAGCCGGAGTGAGTGCGGTCATCGTTCCGAAAGATAAATCTGCTCAGCTTAACGCGACGGCCCGCAAAGTGGCCTGTGGCGCAGCTGAAGTGGTGCCTTTGGTGCGTGTTACTAACTTGGCGCGTTCAATGCGGACGCTCAAAGAGCAGGGCGTGTGGTTTGTGGGCACCGCCGGTGAAGCCGATCATGATGTTTACGACACCAAATTGGTGGGGCCGCTAGCCTTAGTGATGGGCGCGGAAGGAGACGGCATGCGCCGTTTGACCCGTGAAACCTGTGATGAGCTAATTCGTATTCCCATGTCAGGAAGCGTATCGAGCTTGAACGTATCCGTGGCAACTGGTGTCTGTTTGTATGAAGCGGTGCGTCAGCGTCGTTAAGTGCCTTGTCTCTTGTCCACCGTTGAAGAAAAACGCCCCTGTTGGGGCGTTTTGTCATTGAGGGAAGAGAGAAACCGTTACAGCAATTGCCAGACCGCGGCGCTGCCCGGCTTTTCGCCTTGCGTCCACCACTTGGCTTGGTAGCGTTGGTTGTTATATTCAACTTCAGCACCGCCGGAATAAGCGACGGTCGCTTGCCATTCACTGCTTTGGTTGGCTTGGCTATCCCCGACGCGCTCCCATGGATCGCCTTGGTCTGGGCGCTGGCCTTTGGTCCACCACTTGGCGCGATACTCAACCCCTTGATACAGGACGCGATCGCCGCCGACATACACGGTGTTTTCATCCCACGTTGGTAAGCCACTGGCCGGCGTCACGGTTACCGTGAATTGCGCTTGCGTGGTTTTGTCGCCATCGCTGACCTCGACCGTGACCACATAGTCGCGATTCTCCGTCACGGTGGGTGCCGTTAGCGTCACCTGATCACCGCTGCCAGAAACGGCCAGATCGCCGGATGCACGGTAGGTGTAGCTGAGTGTATCGCCATCTGGGTCGTTTGCCTCAATCGTCACGCGGGTTTGCTCACCGCTTTTCAGGCTAACTGGGGCGATAGGTGCCACGGTAGGGGCTTGGTTTTCACCCGGTACCACCACCTCGATAGTCGCATTGGCCTCGGCACGGGCTTGACCATCCGAGACTGTCACTGACAGCGGATACTCGGTGCTGGTGCTCACATCCGGTGCGGTGACCGTGACGGTATTCGTGTCGCCGTTGGTCAGTGCCAACGCGGCATCACCTTGCCAGCGATAGGTCAGTGCATCGCCATCCCGATCGCGCCCATTGGCCGCAATGGTTAATGATTCTCCCGGCGCCAGCGTATAGCTTTGTTGTGCGATACTCACAGTTGGGGCGTTGTTGACTGGCGGCTGACCATCCTGTGCTAAGCCCTCGTGCATCGCATTGAGGATATCGCCATTGTCGGCATCTATTTCCCAGGCAAACAAACCGGCGAAGTTGTGATTACGCACATACTGGCCTTTGGCTTTGACCGAGCGGGGGGTGTCGTAAGTGACCAGCTTGCCGTTGTCAGGGTTCCAAATGTAGGCCGCTTCAGCTTGCTCATCATAACCGGTTTGAAAGCCATTGATGCCGTTACCCGCGCTGCCGAGCATTGATGTGACGACGCCTTTGTAGTCAATCACGCCCGCTTCCCAAATACCATCAGCGGTGCTGCCTTTGATCGGGCCGTTACCGGGCGCGGTCATCGGGTTGCTAGGATCGGTTGCATTGGCAGGGAAAACGCCTTCCCAGCCACGACCGTACATCGCGGTACCGATCACCATTTTTTCCGGTGGCACGCCGCTTTCTAGCAGTAATTGCACGCCATTATCGAGCGTGTAAGCAGGGCCTTTGCGGGGCTCGCCGTTATCATCGACGCCAGTGCCATCACATTCATCCGCACTCATGTGGCTGCCACAGTAAATGGCGGTTTGGTGACCGGTGACATTATTCCATGCGCCGAAAAAGTCGTAGGTCATGGCAAAGATGTAATCCATGTACGGCGCGCTGGCGCTGTAATCGACGTTGGCGATTTTGTCATAACCGGCACCGACGGCCGAGGTGAGTTGGTACTCACGGCCCGTGTCGGCTTCGAGCTCATCCAACATCGCGCGCAGCTCACGCATTAAGGCCGCGTAGGCTTGGCTATCCTTATCTTGGTCACCTAAATCAGGGTTGGCACCGCCACCGCCTGGGTATTCCCAGTCAATGTCGACCCCATCGTAGAATTTCCAGGTTTGCAGGAACTCTTTCATTGAGGCGACAAAGACGTCACGGTTGGCCTTGTCGGTGAAATCATAGAAGGGGTCGGATAGGGTCCAGCCGCCCACGGAGGGGAGAATTTTCAGATCAGGGTAGCGCTGCTTGAGCGCCATCATTTGCGCGTAGGTGCCACCTATCGGATCTTTGGCCGGTGTGCCGGGCAGCTTTTTCTGAATCGCCGCCCATGGGTCATGGATTGCCACTTCATAGTCTTCTGAGCCTTGGCAAGCGAGCTCAAGTGCGCGCAAGCTGTTGCCATTTTCGATGTCGCCCAATGACTCATTGGGGCCACAAATGGGGATAAAGCCATACAAGATGTGGGTGAGATTCCCCGCGGGCACCTGACTGACATCGAAGTTACGACCATAAATGCCCCATTCGACAAAGTATGCCCCCACCACGGTATCAGGCTGTTTGGGATAGTCATTGTTGTTCGGGTCGACATTCATCGGCAGTGGGTCAAGATGGACGCCGTCGGTGTCTGCGATGACGATGGGTTTGGCGGCACTGGTCGCACACTGACCATCGACGCCCCCTTCACACAAGGCGAGTTTAAGCTGGTGACGACCGCCTTTGTCATAGGGGAAAGTGACTGTGCCGGATTGGGTGCCTGCCGGTAAAGTGCCTTGATTGACCACCTGATCGTCAAAGTACACCTTGTAGCTGTCACCGCCATCACCGGACCAGGCATTCCATTTAATTTCAATTTGGACTTCATCCACGCGCTGCACCAGATCTTTGTACGATCCGCGGCCATATTCATCGACTTCAACAAAAGAATAGTTTTGTGGCTTCCAGTCCAAACTTGGGGTTGAAGGGGCCGCCACGGCGTGGCTGGCGCCCAGTGCCCCAGCAATCGCCAGAGAGAGTAGGGTCATTGGCTTCATGTTTGCTCCTTATTGTGTCACGCGTTGCCAAACAAGGGCAGCGCCGGGTTGCTCGTTTCTAGTCCACCATTTTGCTTGGTAGATGTTATCGCCGTAGCGCACGCGATCCTTGGCCACATAGACCTCAGATGCGCGCCATGCGGGCAGGTTGCTGGTGGGTTCGTCGGTAGCCGGGATCACCGACAGGTTGAAGCTATAGCTATCGTGATGGCTAAAGACTTGGTTTTGCACCACGTCATCGGCATTAAACTGGATCTCGCCGTGGCGCATCACCCCGATACGTAAGGGCTCGTTAGCCTGTTGCTCGATAAGGCTGGCCAGCGCGTGTGGCCAATTCGTCACATTTTGGTCCGTCAGGGTGAGTGTGACATCCACCACTTCTTGGCCTTGGCGATTGTGCAAGCGGGCCCGCACGCGATCGCCCAATGCTGCCATTTGTGGATGTTGGACAAAGTATCCTAGCTCGTGCCATTGGGCGGGTGCGGTCTGACTAGGGGTGATGGTAATGTCGGCACAGTTGTAGAAGCCTTCTCCGGCCGGATCAATACGTTGCCAACGGCTATAGATAATGGCATCACCTTGACGATCGGCGGGCAGGGTCACGGTCATCTCATAATACCGGTTACCGTTATCGCCGATCACAATGGGCAGATCGCCAAAGGTGTCGATCTTTTCGAGATCATCCCACGTCAGCGCATCGGTCGCGCCGTTGTAATCTGGCTTGGTCAGATAAATTTCCCAGAAACTTGGATCGTGAGGAGTGGTGGCGCGAAAGCGCACGTCAATTTGGCCATTGCCATCTGGGGTGATCTCGGTCCGTTGCCAATCCGGTGAGGGCAAACTGATCCCGGCTTTATTAGGATCGCCGGCACCACATAAGTTGCCATCGGTAACGGCCGCTTTCACCGCATCCATATTGCGATAATCCGCCACCAATTGCGCCGATTCATGGTGTTGTACAAACGGGTAGTGCCCCGATTCTAAGAACGCAGTGCGACAGGCGGCGTTGGGGATTCGTGAACCATCTGAAGGCCACCAATAGCCCCCTTGCTCGTGACAAATCGCTTGGCGGGCTTTGGGGCTTTCCAAATAACCATGCGCCATCACCTGTGTGCTGCTTGCGACCAGCGCAAGGGCCACGGCGGTGCGGCAGGAAAGTTGAGTAAACGAAGACTTGAACATAACGACTCTTTAACGGGGGCACGCGGCCCCCGCATTCAAGACCAGAAATGGATTAGAGGCTGCAGACTTGGCGCCAAGCTTGACCACCGGGTGCCGCTTGGGTCCACCACTTGGCTTCCCATACCGCCTCTTGGTAGATAAGTTGGTCGCCACCGCTGGCATGATTGACCCCGTTAGGCCAGTTGGGGTAGGTACTCAGGCTGGCGATATCGACGCCAGGACACTGAGACTCTCCGCCACTTTGGCTGGTGCTACCGGGGAGCGCAGGCGGAAGGCTTGGATACTCCTGCTTCACCGCATAGCGCTGGCCATCTTTTTCGATGGTGATATTGGTTGGGTTGGTGATAGGCATGTAGTACATCACCTGAGCGTCCAAGGTTTCACCCGGCTTAAAGCTTTGCTCTATACCACCCCATTCGTTAATCAAGGTGATGGCAAAGCGATGATGGGTGGCATCAAACCCGCCGATGTTGTTACCACTGGCATTGCTGCTATCACGCACCACTTCCATGCGCAGCTTTTTCTGGGCGTTCCAGTCAGACTTAAAAATGGCCGAGGTAGACACTGGCACATCAAAGCTGATGGTGGCGCCCGATAAGTCCAGATCGGAGTGGTTGGTAAAGCGGAACGTGGGGCGAATAGGGTAGTTGTCATCGCCCACTGGGAAGTTCAGCGCGTCAAACGTGACATCCACTTGCTCGCTTGGCACTTGGAAGTTGGCATCGCCACGTTGTAGTGAGTAGTCGCTGCCCGCCTGCTTAAAGGTTTGGTACGCCAGAGAGGTCAGGGTGTCACCCATAAAGTAGGCTTGACGCTGATCATCATAGCGATAATCCCCCGCCAGCTCCCAGAACATCACCCCGCCTAGACCCCTATTGACCACGTAGTCGACCTTTTCGGCCATCGAGGTTTCGTCTTCCATCGACAGGAATACGCGTTTTTCTTCGTTCCAAACCCACGGCGCTTTGGCGATGTCATCGTAGTAACGCTGATAACTACCAGTAAGGCGATCAGTGGGGTCTTGCTCAGGATCAAGTCCGTATTCCGCCGCATAGGCCGGTAGTTTGCCGTCGAGCAAGTTTTTCACATGCCATAAAGGGTTGGAGCCAGCAGGCACTTCGGTGCCGAGCTCATCCACATCATGCCAAAGGTTATCTATCCCGATTGCACCGTTGCCGCATTTGTTTTTCTCACCGACGCCGGTGCCGGCTGGGCACTCGCTCTGGTTTGGCAATGGTGCGCGTCCCCAAAGACCTTTGTCGCCACCTTGCACGTCTTTAAAGCCGCGGGTGTAATACGGGATACCGATATTGATGCGGCCGGGAGACATACCGCCCATAAAGTAGGTGGCTGCCCAATCGGTATTTAAATAGCCAATCCCTTCAAATTCAGGGGTTTGGTAGACATTCCACTGTTTAAGTTCGGAATCCTCTCCGGTGTCATACAGCGGCGCTTGATGGCCAACATGATCGTTCCATGCCCCGTGCAGATCATAGCTCATGATGTTGACGTAATCTAAGTATTGGGTGGTTTGGAAGGTTTCCATCCCGCGCAATAAGTAACCCGATGACGGTGCGGCAATGGTCAGCATATAGTGCTTGCCATCTTGCGCGCTGGCTTTATCGAGCGCTTCACGCAGCGACTTCATCAGTACTTGATAGGATTTATTCAAGTGCGCGCGACGTGGGTTGGAGTACTCGAAATCGTCAGGGTGGCCTGAGTCTTTCATCGACGATGGGTATTCATAATCAATGTCTAGACCATCAAAGCCATACTGGCGCAAGAAGGCGACGGCACTGTCGGTGAAAGCTTTAATGCCAGCGTGGTTGACGCTGCCATCGGCATTGGTGGTCATGGTGTAGAAGCCACCACTATCAACGCGCTCGCCGTTTTCATCGAAGTAGCCCCCGGTTTCGGCCCAGCCACCCACGGAGATCAGTGTTTTCACGTCGGGGTGCTGCTTTTTATACTTGTTGAGTAAGTTAAAGTGGCCTTTGTACGGCAGGGTTGGATCCATCTCTGCGCCGGCCACGCCCGGCCAGGTCATTTGGGTCGCGGGGTTATCGGGGGCATTGGGATCGCCGATAGACAGTTGGTTGTCCGCGTTGATGTGGGCAAAGGCGTAGTTAATGTGGGTGATCTTGTCCCAAGGAATATCGCTGACTAAATAAGCAGGCTGGCCGTTGGCACCGTTTCGCCAGCTAGTGAAATAACCGATGACACGGCGAGGGTGATCGGCCCCCATGTCTTCAAGGCCGTTTTCGTCATACACAGAGCAATACGGCACCTCGACATCTGGGGTGGTGTATAAACCAGCCGGACGACAGGCATACTCATCGCCGCCGGTTTGGTCATCACCCACCACCTGTTGCAATGTCTGGATGTCGGTAGCGCCTTTGTCGTCGGTCACGGTGAGAGTAAATGTAAAACGACCCGTTTGTTCGGCTTGCCAGCGAATGGCGGTTGCTTCTGCACCTTCATACAATAGGGTGTCGCCTTGTGAGAGCGCGAATGAGGTCACTGTGCCATCCGTGTCTGTCCCGGCGAGGGTGAAGGTGAGTGTGTCACCAACCTCAATCGGTCCAGACGGAGAGACGGTTAAGGTTGCGGTAGGGGCTTGGTTGACGCTGCCCGCGCACTGGCCGAGGATTTTCCACGCTTTCCATTCGCCAGATTGGGTGGCCGGGTCGGCTTGCGTCCACCACCTCGCTTCATAGGCGGTGTTATCTGTTTTTTACTTGATCCCCTTTAGTGTAGGTATTGCCATTCTGCCAATCGGATAATGGCTGGCAATCAACTGCAGCGTGTACGCTGGGGCTACTTAATGCGAGCCCTGCCAAACCAAGTGCGACCATACGCGATGGTGTTACTATCTTCATATTTTGCTCCAAAAATTTTTGAAACGAATTTCATCAATACAGTCAGTGATTGATGAGGTCTTCCCCTACGCTTTTTGCACTAAAAACGGCTTTTCCGCTCAAGCATAGGCAATAAAAAGATTATTTTGGGCATTAACTGCCAAGAAAAGGAGGCGGGAATGTCATAATTTGAGCGTGGGTTCATAAATTAATTATTGGTAAAAAAGAAGTGCATCCATAGCGTGATGTTGGTAGTAATTCGCACATAATTGACAGTTTGCGGGCTTGATTTCTTATTTTTTTGAAATTGGTCATGCTTTTTCGGGGATGCCATGGAACAACCAACCGATAAAGACAAAATCCGTTTGCTTATGACGCTGCAATTCTGTACTATCTCGCGCCTGATTCTCGGTCTTTTCTTTTCCGTTCCTTGCTTCCGCTGGACGACCGAGCCAATTGTGGAAGCTGATTAATCCGTAAGGAGCAACTCAATGCGTCATTACGAAATCGTATTCATGGTGCACCCTGATCAGAGCGAGCAAGTTGCTGGCATGATCGAGCGTTACACTGCGTCTATTAAAGATGCAGGCGGTCAGATCCACCGTCTAGAAGACTGGGGCCGTCGCCAACTGGCTTACCCAATCAACAAACTGCACAAAGCACACTACGTTATGATGAACGTAGAAGCCGAGCAGGCTGTGATTGACGAGCTAGAAAGCATGTTCCGCTTCAACGACGCAGTGATCCGTAACATGATCATGCGTACTAAAGACGCTATCACTGAGCCATCTGTCATGATGAAGGCTAAAGAAGAGCGTACTGCTAAGCGTGAAGATCGCCCTGAGCGTGAAGAGCGTGCGGAAGCGAAGCCAGAAGCAAAAGCGGAAGCTGAAGCTGAAGGCGAAAACGCAGCTGAGTAATTGCTGTGATGACCAATCGGTTGGAGCTTGCTGGTGTTATCAGTAAAGGTCCGGTCCGTCGCCAAAGCCCTGCAGGCGTTCAGCACTGTCACTTTGTGTTAGAGCATCGTTCCACGCAGGTTGAAGCTGACTTCCCTCGACAAGTTTTTTGTCGTTTATCTGTGGTTGTGAGTGGGCAAGGGTCAACACAACAAACGCAAAATTTAGCTTTAGGTAGCCATATCAAGGTAAGCGGTTTTATCGCTTACCAGACCAGCCGACAAGGCGAGGGAAAATTGGTATTGCATGCCGACACTATTATAGACATTTAGATCAGGAGATAAGCCCATGGCACGTTTCTTCCGTCGTCGTAAATTCTGCCGTTTCACTGCAGAAGGCGTCACAGAGATCGATTACAAAGATGTAGCGACTCTAAAAAATTACATTACCGAATCAGGTAAAATCGTACCTAGCCGTATCACTGGTACTCGTGCTAAGTATCAGCGTCAACTGGCTCGTGCTATCAAGCGCGCTCGTTACCTGGCCCTGCTGCCGTACACTGACAAGCATCAGTAATCGGAACTGTCCAAGTTAGAGAGGATTGAAGAATGCAAGTTATTCTACTTGATAAAATCGGTAACCTGGGTGGCCTAGGTGATCAGGTAACTGTTAAATCTGGTTATGCACGTAACTTCCTTATCCCTCAGGGTAAAGCTGTTATGGCAACCAAAGCCAACATTGAACATTTTGAAGCACGTCGTGCTGAGCTAGAAGCAAAAGTTGCTGAGCAACTGGCTGCTGCTCAAGCGCGTGCTGAGAAAGTTGAAGCACTAGAAGCGGTTGAAATCGCTTCGAAAGCGGGTGATGAAGGTAAACTGTTTGGTTCTATCGGTACCCGTGATATCGCTGACGCTGTGACTGCAGCGGGCGTTGAAATCGCTAAAAACGAAGTTCGTCTACCAGAAGGCGCACTGCGTCACACTGGCGAGTACGAAATCAGCGTGCAACTGCACTATGATGTTTTCGCGACCGTCAACGTGAACGTTGTTGCTATGTAATTAGCAACAAGGTTTCGATAAAAAGCCAGCCTTCGGGTTGGCTTTTTGTTTTTTCAGCGGTTTATAACCATTGATAACGAATACCGACCGTGAACATACTGTCGCGATTTTTTAGTCCCGGAGGGACATCTGTCATGTAAGTCTGTTTGCTGGTTATTTTTATCGATAACTTTTCAGTAATGGTCGATGCCAAAGTGAGTGATCCTTCGACACTGGTATTACTGCTCCCTGAAATGATAATACTTCTTCCTTCTAAACTGACATTATCGAGCATATGCCACTCTCCTCTTGCCTGTCCACGTATCACTGATTCACTGACTGAGTAAGGCATGATCAAATCGTCATCATCAATTTCATCGACGTTCGGTTGTTGGTAACGAAAACCTGGACCTATCTCGGTGCTTAATGTGACCTTAGCGTTTTGAAGCCAGTGATAGCCTAAACCCGTTGCTAGCATAAAATCGTCATAATAAGGGCCGTAACGGTCGGCGATATAAGTAGCATTGAGTAGCGCATAGCTTCTGTCACCAAGTAACATATTAGCTTGCGACTCTAGCTCTGTTTTACGTTTGTCCTCTTCACCATCTTTTTCAACTTGCAACAGGCTAATGCTGGCTTGATAACTGTATTGCTCAACTTGATATTGACCTGTGAGCGCATTATTGATGGTTTGAGAATCTGAGTTACCACCGAGGCGCTGATAACCGAGCGAAATATCGGCTGACCAAGGTGATTCTAATGTTTTATTATCGTCACTTGCATAGGCAGGGACCCCGCATACCATCCAAATTGATAACCACACGGGCTGACAAAAAGACTTCACTACTTTCATCTCACGCAATCTAAGGCGCCGCTATGCTAAGCGCTGTTTGCATTGTGATAGTCAAATTTGGGTTAGAATTCGAGGAGGTCATTCAGCGTTTGGAAAAAAATGTCTCATGGGGCAGCGTCCCACGAGGACAGCGGGTATAATGACCTCCATTAGCAATAGGTGAGTTTTTATGGCAGACAATCGTAAACCCGCAAAAGATCAGCAAGTCGCTAACCTCAAAGTGCCACCACACTCGATAGAGGCCGAGCAGTCGGTTTTAGGTGGTTTAATGTTGGATAATGAACGTTGGGATGCGGTTGCGGAAAAAGTCGTCGGCCATGATTTTTATAGCCGACCCCATCGGTTGATTTATGAATCGACCAAATCGCTACTGGATGAGGGGAAGCCGCTTGATCTCATCACCTTGTCTGAGCATCTCGAAAAGGCGGGAACGCTCGACGATGTGGGCGGCTTTGCTTACTTGGCGGAGCTGGCGAAAAACACCCCGAGCGCCGCTAACATTGTGGCGTATGCCGACATTGTGCGTGAGCGCGCCATGGTGCGCAACCTGATTGGGGTAGCCAATGAAATTGCCGATGCGGGCTATGATACCCAAGGGCGAAGCTCAGAAGATTTGCTCGATATGGCGGAGAGTAAAGTCTTCGCGATTGCTGAGTCTCGGACTAGTGAAACCGAAGGTCCACAGCACATTGACTCGGTACTGAGTCGCACCCTAGAGCGCATTGAAGAGCTGTTCAAGTCACCGCAAGACGGGGTTACCGGCGTATCGACGGGTTTTACCGATCTTAATAAGAAAACGGCAGGCTTACAGCCTTCTGATCTCGTTATCGTCGCGGCACGACCATCGATGGGTAAAACGACCTTTGCGATGAACTTGTGTGAAAACGCAGCCATGGATCAAGAAAAGCCTGTATTGATTTTCTCGCTCGAGATGCCGGCTGAGCAGCTGATGATGCGTATGTTGGCCTCGTTATCACGGGTTGACCAAACCAAGATCCGAACCGGCCAATTAGATGATGAAGATTGGGCGCGTATCTCGTCCTCGATGGGGATCTTGATGCAGAAAAAGAACATGTACATCGATGATAGTTCCGGCCTAACACCGACTGATGTGCGCTCGCGAGCCCGCCGTGTGGCGCGCGAACATGGTGGCGTGAGCATGATCATGGTCGACTATTTGCAACTGATGCGCGTGCCAGGGTTACAAGAAAACCGGACCTTGGAAATTGCTGAAATTTCGCGTTCACTGAAAGCGCTCGCGAAAGAGCTGAATGTGCCTGTAGTGGCGCTATCGCAGCTTAACCGTTCGTTGGAGCAACGTGCTGATAAGCGCCCCGTTAACTCGGACCTGCGTGAGTCGGGTGCGATTGAGCAAGATGCTGACTTGATCATGTTTATTTATCGTGACGAAGTCTACAACCCAGAAAGTGCCATGAAAGGGATTGCAGAAATCCTGATTGGTAAACAGCGTAACGGTCCAATTGGTAGTGTGCGCTTGACCTTCCAAGGCCAGTACTCACGCTTTGATAATTATGCAGGACCCGCGTTTGATGATGAGTGATCTGTCTACCATGACCAATGCGGCTCGCGCCTTCATTGATCCCGAGGCCATGGTGCACAACATCCAAGTGATGCGTCGCAAAGCCCCCGGTAGCAAAGTGATGACAGTGGTCAAATCGGACGGTTACGGTCATGGGCTAACCTCCGTTGCGACGACGTTGGCGCCTTATAGCGATGCCTTTGGGGTGGCGCGGATAGAAGAAGCACTGACGCTGCGTCAAGCGGGCATTACCTTACCCATTGTGCTACTCGAAGGTTTCTACGAAGCGGATGAGCTGCCGTTATTGGTTGAGCACCAATTGACCGCCACGGTGCACTGTGATGAGCAAGTGGCAATGCTGACACAAGCGACCCTATCTTCGCCTTTGTCGGTATGGCTAAAAGTGGACTCAGGCATGCATCGGCTCGGCTTTGAACCGGATCAGGTGCCTGGTGCGCTTTTTGCCCTGCATGCTTGCGACAATGTAGCGCCTGAGATTGGTTACTTGAGTCATTTTGGCTGCGCGGACGAAATGGATAATCCGATCACCCAAGCGCAAATTGACACCTTCTCGCGCGTTACGGAAGGGCTGCCCGGTGAACGCTCATTGGCTGCATCTTCCGGCACGTTATTTTGGCCGCAAAGTCATTTTGATTGGGTGCGCCCAGGTATTTGCCTGTATGGCATTTCCTCTCGTATTGAATTAACAGGCGACGCACTTGGTTTGAAGCCGGCAATGCGCCTGACATCGCGGGTCATGGCTGTGCGTCGTCTCAAAGCTGGCGAGCCGGTAGGTTATGGCGCGCGTTGGCGCAGTTCGCGCGATACCTTGATTGGTGTGATTGCGATCGGCTATGGCGACGGCTATCCGCGTTCTGCACCTGACGGCACGCCCGTATGGCTCAATGGTCGAGAAGTTCCGCTGGCTGGGCGCGTCTCAATGGATATGATCACCGTTGATCTGGGTCCAGATGCGACCGATAAGGTGGGTGATGAAGCGGTGTTGTGGGGACCCGAGCTCCCGGTTGAGCGCATCGCGCGCTTGGTTGATACGATTGGTTATGAACTTGTCTGCCAGGTGACAGGCCGCGTCCCACGTCAATATCTAACCAATCCCTCCCCGAGGGGGGTGAGCGAAACGCAGTGATACGCTAAACGCCTCGGGACTGCTTTGTCTCGGTTGATTAGCCCGCGGTAGGCGCGCCTTGAAGTGTGACGACTAGCGTACGTGAACCGCCCTGATCACGGTGTTCGCCTAGATAAATCCCTTGCCACGTACCGAGGTTGAGATGTCCTTGAGTGATAGGGACAGTGACACTGGCCCCCAGTAAAGACGCCTTAATATGTGCCGGCATATCATCATCCCCCTCATAGGTATGACGGTAATAGGGCGCACACTCGGGCACTGAGTGATTAAAATGGGACTCCATATCTTGACGCACGGTGGGGTCCGCATTTTCATTGAGGGTTAAACTGGCTGAGGTATGTTTGATAAATACCTGCATCACCCCCATCTCAATATCATGCAACACAGGCAGTGCGTCGATGATCTCGTCGGTCACAAGGTGAAAGCCTCGAGAGCGCGGGCGTAAGCGAATTTCAGTTTGGTACCACATAAGCAATCCTTGTTGTGATCTCTATCGTAATCAGTTAGCCCAAAGGCGATCCAACTATTCTATGATTAATCGCAACCTACTCACAGCGATTGCATGTGAGAATCGAGCCATGATTATGTAATATTACACCAATAACCGCTGCGTACAGCATGGTGGTGCTGACGTTATACAGGACTCCAGCCTGCTGTGATACCCACAGCAGCACTCACAACGCGATTTGGATGACATGATGCTAAAGACAACGAACCCCACACAAACCGTGGCGTGGCAATCACTGACCGCCCACTTTGAAGAAGCACAGGACTATACACTGGCGGATCTGTTTGCGGATAATCCAGACCGATTTGCCCATTTCTCAACGCAATTTGAAGACAGCATTCTGTTGGATTATTCCAAAAACCTGATCAGCGAAGAAACCCTGACCAAGTTATTGGCATTGGCAGACGAAACGGGCGTCTCAGACGCGATTACGTCGATGTTTAATGGTGAGAAAATCAACCGTACAGAAGACCGAGCCGTGCTTCATACTGCGTTGCGTAACCGTAGCAACCAGCCTGTTATGGTGGATGGCGAAGATGTCATGCCGCACGTCAACGCAGTACTCGCGCAAATGCAATCATTCTCTGAGCGTGTGATCAGCGGTGAGTGGAAAGGCTATACCGGTAAAGCAATTACCGATGTGGTGAACATTGGTATCGGTGGCTCAGATCTTGGCCCTTACATGGTCACTGAAGCGCTGGCAGCCTACAAAAACCACCTCAATTTACACTTTGTTTCTAACGTTGATGGCACCCACATGGCCGAAACGTTAAAAGCCCTGAATCCTGAAACGACGTTGTTCTTGGTGGCTTCAAAAACCTTTACCACCCAAGAAACCATGACCAATGCGCACACTGCGCGTGACTGGTTTATGAAGGCCGCTGGAGATGAAAGCCAGGTGGCGAAGCATTTTGCGGCGCTTTCAACCAATGCCGATGCTGTTGCGAACTTTGGGATTGATACGGCCAACATGTTCGAGTTCTGGGACTGGGTTGGTGGCCGTTATTCACTGTGGTCAGCCATTGGTCTATCGATTTGCTTAGGCGTCGGCTTTGACAATTTTGTCGCCTTACTCGATGGCGCACATCAAATGGATAACCACTTTAAAACCGCACCCATGGCGCAAAACATGCCGGTGTTGTTGGCGTTAATCGGTATCTGGTACAACAACTTCCACGGTGCTGAATCAGAAGCGATTTTACCGTATGATCAATACATGCATCGCTTTGCCGCGTATTTTCAACAAGGCAACATGGAATCAAACGGTAAATACGTCGACCGTCACGGTAATCCGGTCGATTATCAAACGGGCCCAATCATCTGGGGTGAACCTGGTACAAACGGCCAACATGCTTTCTATCAGCTTATCCACCAAGGCACTAAGTTAATCCCGTGTGACTTTATTGCCCCCGTGCATAGTCACAACGCGATTGGCGATCACCACGCTAAACTGATGGCGAACTTTTTTGCTCAGACCGAAGCATTAGCCTTTGGTAAGAGCCGTGAGCAAGTCGAAGCCGAGCTAGTGAAAGCGGGCAAATCGGCCGAAGACGTGGCCGCGATCGCACCCTTTAAAGTGTTTGAAGGTAACCGTCCAACCAACTCTATTTTGGTTGAGAAAATCACGCCTTATACACTCGGGGCTTTGATTGCGATGTATGAGCATAAAATCTTCACTCAGGGTGTAATTTGGAACATTTTCAGCTTTGATCAGTGGGGTGTTGAGCTGGGTAAACAACTGGCAAGCAACATTTTGCCTGAGCTGAGTGATGATCAGCAGGTTGAGAGCCATGATAGCTCGACCAATGGACTGATCAATGCATTCAAGCAGTGGCGCCAAGCGTAAGCTGACCGACTACGATTAATTGAGAAAGCTAAACGCCGCGATGCTTATCGCGGCGTTTTTATCTTAATATAGGTGGGTTGACTAAGCTGCGCATCGTTGTTTAATGATCGAAGCAGATCTCGATAAACGCTGTGCCATGTGGGGACTTAAACGGCATGATAATCACTGGGCCATCACTTTTGTGGTTGATGGTATGGCCTTTGCCTGAGACAACCACTGGGGTCGCCATTTCAAACTCAAAGCCTTTTTCGGATAGGATCCGCTTAGCGCCGCCTGTCACCATATTAGTAATCTCACCGACCATGTCGGTCACTTCTTCATCAATGGATTCTGAACGCTCGCCCAGCATGCGTTGCATGATTTCCAGTGCCATATCTTCATCAAATGTGACTGAAAATGATCCTTTGGTTTGTGGACCAACCATGCCTATCAACCCAGAGACGTCACCTTTTGCGATCTCTGACTTTTTTAAATGAGGCTTCTCTGGCTGGATGTCCAGCTGTGCCATGGTTTGTAGCACATTAATCAGTGAAGTAAGAAATGGGTTGACGAATTGTGCTTCCATAAAGAGTGTCCGTCCTAATCAAATCAGTGTTAGTGAGCCAAGCATTGTGCACAAGTGCCATGGGTTTCAATCACATGATGTTGCACATCAAACCCCATTTTACGCGCTTTCTCACGCAATGCCTCTGATAGCTCTTCAGTGTGACACTCTTCTACGGTGCCGCATTGATCACAAATCAGCAGTTGAGAGCAGTGCCCCTGATGCCCTAAGTGGCAGCAGGCAATATAGCTATTGGTCGACTCTACCTTGTGCACAAACCCCTGTGCTAATAGAAAGTCTAGCGCACGATACACCGTTGGGGGTTTCGCTTGTGGCTCGGTTTCACGCAATATATCGAGCAGCTCGTACGCGGTAATCGCCCGTGAGTTATTGGCGATAATTTCATAAACGCGGGTTCGTTGCGGCGTTAATCTCACACCACGTTGCTCACACAGCTGCTGTGCGCGGTGCAGTAAACCAGTGATCTGGGTCATAGCGCCTCAAAGTACTAACAGTCAGACAGTTATCTTATCATAGCTGTATACCAACGCACCCTGCGTATCTTTATCCTATGCGCTTTGCCACAAGTGTAAATAGATAGTCTATGACCACTTGATCGCGATCAGCTACCTTTGGGTAATGATAGAAGTAAAAACAATAAATAATCAGTCGATTTTTGAATCGGCTAACTGTTTTGCGCTGTCATGTCAGTATGATGGCAGTGTGCCACAGGCATAAAAAACATACCTTTACATCCATAACAGGAGTATGTACCGATGAAAAAACTGTTAGCCCTCGCCGCTTTGGCGTTCGCGTCTGTCTCTACGCAAGCGGCTGCCAATGAGTGTGAGTTAACTGTCACCACCGGCGATAAAATGGCCTACGACCAGTCATCGTTGTCCGTACCAGCAAGCTGTAGTGAAGTGACGCTCACGCTGGAGCATCAAGGCTCAATGCCTGTGACCTCGATGGGCCACAACTGGGTGCTGTCGGAAACGTCTAACTTGCAAGATATCGCCATGAAAGGCGCGGGTGCGGGTGCCGATAACGATTACCTACCACAAGGTGATGATCGTATCTTGGCACATACCAAGTTGGTTGGCGGCGGCGAAAGCACCACCATCACCTTCTCAACCGATGGGTTGCAAGGCAAAGACTTAACTTATTTCTGCTCTTTCCCCGGCCATTGGACGGTAATGAAAGGCAAATTCACTATCGAATAAGTCTTGTTGCGAGAGAGCGCATCGTTCGGCTCTCTCGCTTGTTTCATTCTCGGCTTAATAACAGAGTAAGTCGAATTATCCCTGCGATCATAACGGTCTCCATACTGTTATATTACCGATTTCTTTCTCTAAGCCTGCTGGTGAACCGGTTCTGCTTAAATCTTGCCGATGCAATGTGTATAATCCGCGTCCGCCTGTCGAAAACGACCGTCGTTCAACGTAATTTGCAGAGATTCGAGACCATGACTACCCCCAGCAAAACCGCCGCCAGCCCTGATATGACGCCAAAAACGGTGATGCAGCGTTTCTCTGTTGCACCCATGCTCGATTGGACGGACCGACACTGCCGTTACTTTCATCGTTTATTATCTGGGCAAACCTTGCTGTTTACCGAGATGGTTACCACGGGGGCGATCATTCATGGTAAAGCGGATTACCTTGCCTATAACGAGCAGGAGCATCCGGTGGCGTTGCAGCTGGGGGGCTCGGATCCGGCCGATTTGGCCACATGTGCAAAGCTGGCGGCCGCGCGTGGTTATGATGAAATTAACCTTAACGTCGGTTGCCCGTCGGATCGGGTGCAAAACGGTCGCTTTGGGGCGTGTTTAATGGCGGAGCCTGAGCTGGTGGCGCAGTGTGTGGCTGCCATGCGAGAAGTCACCGATGTGCCTATTACGGTGAAAACCCGCATTGGTATTGATGAGCAAGACAGCTATGAATTTTTAACCGACTTTGTTGAGACAGTCAGCGAAAAAGGTGGCTGTGATATGTTCACGATTCATGCGCGCAAAGCGTGGTTAAACGGTTTGAGCCCAAAAGAGAACCGCGATATCCCGCCACTGGATTACCCACGCGTGTATCAGCTCAAAAAAGACTTTCCGCACCTGACGCTTGCTATCAATGGCGGGGTGAAAAGTCTTGAGGAAGCGGAGCAGCATCTTGAGCATCTTGATGGGGTGATGGTTGGTCGCCAAGCTTATCAGAGTCCTTTTATGTTGGCCGAGGCCGATCAGCGTTTATTTGGTATGACAACGCCTCGCATTACACGTCGTCAAGCGGTTGAAGCCATGTTCCCATATATCGAAAAACAGCTCTCTCAAGGGGCGCAACTGAACCATATCAGTCGCCATATGTTAGGTCTGTTCCAAAATATGCCTGGCGCGCGGCAGTGGCGTCGCTATATCAGCGAGAATGCGCACAAGCCGGGAGCAAGTATTGAAGTACTGACCACGGCGATGAGCCACATTCCTGACGATTGGCTTGATGCGTAATTGAGTGAAAATGACTAAATTTAGGTTTACATTTAACCACCACGTTGACATCGACCGGAAAGCCAATCCTAATGTACTGAAATAATGAGAATATATAGAGTGACAAATTGGCTTAAAACCTGCAGAGTCTGTCTCGCTATCAAGACAAGGAGATCGTAATGATCGAACTACTTTTTCTGATTGGCTTTGCGGTGGTGTTATTCATGACCGGAGTCAGCATTATGGGCATGGTATTGGCGATGCTCGCGGGTTTTGCTGTGATGATGTTGGCCGGGATGATCGGTACGCTGCTCAAGCTACTGCCATGGCTTTTAGTCATTGCTTTGGTAGTTTGGTTAGTCAAACGTCAACGTCGCAGCCGTAAACGTGAGCCTGAAGTGATCATCAATGAAAAGCGCTGGGCACGATTCCGTCGCCGCTAGAGCGTGAAAACTTGCGCGTGTGCACAGCAAACGGACAGCATAAGTTGTTTTTGGCTTCTTCTCGGCACAAAGCTTGCTATCATTATCAGTTACCGGCGACAAGGCATGGCTTTGCCGCCTCCGCGTGACGACACTTTTTTATCGACAATGTGGAGACTTTCATGAAAACCACTTCAATGACGCTTGCCGCCGCAGCGTTTACCGCGCTACTGGCCATGCCCTCTCAAGCAGCAACCCTTGCCGGGGGAAAAGTCGGCGCCGATGCCTGGTTTATGGATGCTGATGTCAACAATGTAGAAGCCGATGATGCCAGCACAGCGGGTTCTTATTATGCGGCACTCGAGCACCCGCTTCCGTTAATCCCGAATGCCAAGATCCGTCAAACCTCGGTGAGTGTTGATGGGGCGCGTACGGGGAAAGTTGATTTTGACCAAATCGACTTCGTGGCGTATTACGAGTTTCTCGATAACGATCTTGTATCTGTGGATGCCGGTGTTAATTTACAGCGTTTTCAATCTGGTAAGTTCCAAGGGCAGAGCTTCGACGAATGGCAGCCAAACCTGTATGTCGATGCGCGCGTTGGCTTGATAGGCACGCCGTTAAATGTGTTTGCCACCGTAAGCAAAGGCGAATTTGATGGCACCAGCACCTTAGATGCCGAGGCGGGCCTTATTTACCAACTGGGCTTGGTCGCCGCAGATTTGAATGTGCGTGGCGGCTATCGGATGATTGACCACGATTTCGATTATTTTGATAATAACAAAGGCGAGCTTGATCTGACCGGTTTCTTTGTCGGTGCAGAATTAGACTTTTAATCTTGCTTTTTATCAGCCTTATGCCCTAAACCGCGCGTCTGCGCGGTTTTTTAATGCCTTCCTGTTTTTTCCCAACTCTGTTGCATATGTCTCACTGCGACTTTCGCCTAATATCCAGCAATAAAAAACTCTGCCACGATTTTTGAGTCATAACGGCAAGGAGAGGGCAGTACGTGCTCCGCCATCGACTCAAACACGGAATAAGGAAAGAGTATGATTTACGCAAAGCCAGGAACAGAAGGGTCAGTGGTAAGTTTTAAATCACGCTATCAAAATTTTATTGGAGGTGAATGGGTTCCACCCGTGAAAGGGCAGTATTTTGCTAATACCTCGCCCTGTACCGGTGAAATCCTAGCAGAGATACCGCGCTCGAGCGCCGAAGACGTGGATCTGGCATTGGATGCTGCCCATGGCGCGAAAGATGCGTGGGGAAAAACCTCCGTCACTGACCGTGCGAATGTTTTGTTAAAAATTGCCGACCGGATTGAAGCTAATCTTGAGATGCTCGCGGTGGCAGAAACATGGGAAAACGGAAAAGCCGTACGTGAGACCTTGGCGGCTGATATTCCGCTTTGTGCTGATCACTTCCGTTACTTTGCCGGTTGTATTCGCGCCCAAGAAGGCACTGCGGCGGAGCTGGATGCAGGGACCGTTGCTTATCATATTCATGAACCACTGGGTGTGGTGGGGCAAATTATTCCGTGGAACTTCCCTTTGCTGATGGCGTCATGGAAACTCGCACCAGCACTGGCGGCGGGAAACTGTGTGGTGCTCAAGCCGGCGGAGCAAACGCCGACGACCATCTTGCTGCTGATGGAGTTGATTGGTGATCTGCTACCGGCCGGGGTCGTTAACGTAGTCAATGGTTATGGCGCTGAAGCCGGGCAAGCTCTCGCCACGTCACCAAGGATTGCCAAGTTAGCGTTTACTGGCTCCACTCCGGTGGGACACCATATTCTGCGCTGTGCGGCAGAAAACCTGATCCCTTCAACCGTTGAGCTTGGTGGTAAATCGCCCAATATCTATTTTGAAGATGTGATGCAGCAAGAGGAGGCCTATATCAATAAAGCGGTCGAAGGCTTGTTGTTAGGCTTTTTCAACCAAGGCGAGGTCTGCACCTGTCCATCACGCGCATTGATTCAAGAGAGCATTTACGATGCGTTTATTGAAAAAGTGATTGAGCGCGCCGGGATGATCAAACAAGGAAATCCGCTCGATACCGAGACCCAGGTGGGCGCCCAAGCGTCTGACGAGCAGTTCGATAAGATCATGAATTATTTGAAAGTTGGACAGGAAGAGGGAGCCAAAGTATTAATCGGGGGCAGCCATAAAGACCTGGGTGGCGGCTATTACGTGCAGCCGACATTACTGCAAGGGCACAATGACATGCGTGTGTTCCAAGAAGAGATTTTTGGTCCTGTGATAGGGGTGACCACCTTTAAAGATGAAGCCGAAGCCTTGGCGATTGCCAACCACACCGAGTATGGCTTAGGGGCGGGGTTGTGGACGCGAGATATGAACCGCGCCTATCGGGTCGGTCGCGCGATTGAGGCGGGACGTGTGTGGACCAACTGCTATCACCTCTATCCGGCGCATGCGGCGTTTGGTGGCTATAAAAAATCGGGAATTGGCCGTGAAAATCATAAAATGATGTTGGGTCATTACCAACAAACAAAAAATTTATTGGTGAGCTATGACATTAATCCTTTAGGCTTTTTCTAAGCTAGCATATCTCGATATCCGGTGCGGCGACTATGCCGCACCACGCTAACTCTGTTTTACGTTAAGGCCATGCATGGCACCCTCGTCTATCTGATACTAAGCTCAATTCAAGATGTGGATTTTATCGATAGGCAAATGACGATGACAGCCGAACAACTCCGTGCGTTATACCGCCAACAGCTTTTGATTGAAGCGCTTGTTGAGCCGTCGTTAGATAATGAAGGATGGGTGGTTGAATGCCGCCATGCTGCGGGAGGCTTGATGGCATTGACGAATGCCGACGGCGTTGAGCAGTGTTTTCTCGATATCGATCAAGCGACCTTGAATGCATTAGAGATTGGTTTTCAGCAAGTGCGCATTATCGACTAATCCCGCGACCCCGCTTAAGCACTCCTTTCTACACATGGGATCTTACAAAAAGTTATAAAACATTCACATCTATTCTTTATTGTTATTAACTGGTGAGGTTACGCTAGCATTTACGCAATGTTAGCAAGGAATGTCGTCACCATGTTACTCAAGGATCTCTCCGGGTTAACCAGCCCGCTTAATGATCAGCAAATCGGCCAGTTGCAACAAGCGGTGGCGGAGTTGTCACCGCAGCAGCTGGCCTGGATCAGTGGTTATTTTTGGGGGTTAAGCCAAACACCTGCCGGTGAAGCGGTGGCACCCAAGACCATGCCACAAACCAGTGCCGCGCCCAACCACACCCTGACTATTCTGTATGCCTCGCAAACGGGTAATGCCAAAGGCGTGGCGGAGGCGTTGCATCAAGAGGCCGAGGCAGCAGGGATCCCAGCCAAGTTGGTTGCGACCGATAACTATAAAGGCAAGCAGCTGGGCAAAGAAACCCACTTGGTGATAGTGGCTTCCACCAATGGTGAAGGCGAGCCGCCTGATAATGCCATTGAGCTGCATGAATTTTTACAATCTAAAAAAGCGCCTAAGCTTGACCATCTTCACTACGCCGTTTTGAGCTTAGGAGACTCGAGTTACGAGTACTTTTGCCAAACAGGTAAAGATTTTGACGCCTTTTTACAAAAACTCGGCGCTAAGCCCATGGTCGCCCGTCTTGATTGCGATGTGGATTATGAAGCCACAGCCAGTGCCTGGCGCGAGCAAACCTTAGCCGAGGTCAAGCAACAATTTCAGGCCAGCGGGGACGCGCAAGTGGTGCCACTCCATCAAGCCACCTCGCACGCTAAATATACTAAGCAGTCTCCTTACACAGCCGAACTACTCACCTGTCAGCGTATTACTGGACGTGGGTCAGATAA
This sequence comes from Salinivibrio sp. MA607, assembly GCF_001996245.1. Classification (NCBI taxonomy): domain Bacteria; kingdom Pseudomonadati; phylum Pseudomonadota; class Gammaproteobacteria; order Vibrionales; family Vibrionaceae; genus Salinivibrio; species Salinivibrio sp. MA607. The sequence continues at coordinate 57,120 of NZ_MUFJ01000003.1, forward strand.
AGCGGTTTACCACATTGAATTCGATCTGGATGAGTCCGGCATTCAATACCAACCGGGCGATGCCTTGGGGGTGTGGTATCAAAACGATTCTGTATTAGCCGATGCCATTTTAGCCCAAGTAGGACTGAGTGGTGACGAGTCGGTAGCGGTGGATGGCAGTGCCGTTTCGTTGCGCGAGGCGCTGATCACTGACTATGAAATCACCGCTTCTAACCCGCAGCAGATCACTGCGCTGGCGGCGTTGTCGGAAAGCGACACACTCACCGCCTTGACGGAAGACAAAGCTGCACTGCGTGAGTTTGCCAATCGCACTCAGCTCATTGATGCATTGACGCTGGCCGATGTCACTCTCAATGTCGAGCAATTTCAATCGATATTGCGCCGGCTTACCCCGCGTTTGTACTCAATTGCTTCCAGCCAGGCAGAAGTAGAAGACGAAGTGCACCTCACCGTCGGGCTGATGGAGTATCAGCATGAGAGTGGAGCGTCACGCCAAGGCGGCGCATCGAGCTTTCTCGCCCACCGCGCGGCGAAAGCGGAGACAGTAAAAGTGTTTGTTGAGCATAACGATAACTTTAAGCTTCCTGATAACGATGCCACCCCGATCATTATGATTGGCCCAGGCACCGGTATTGCGCCCTTCCGCGCCTTCTTGCAAGAGCGAGAGCAACGGGAAGCACAAGGTGACAACTGGTTGTTCTTTGGTGATCGCACCTTTACTGATGATTTTCTCTATCAGGTTGAATGGCAGCAATACCTTAAATCTGGCCTACTCACGCGGATGGATGTGGCCTTTAGCCGTGATCAGGCAGAGAAAGTGTATGTCCAGCATCGGTTACGCGAACGCGCTGAAGCGGTATGGCAATGGCTATCAAACGGTGCCTACCTCTATGTGTGTGGCGATGCTAACCAAATGGCGAAAGATGTCCATGAAGCGTTAATCGAGATTGCCCAAACACAGGGTCAGCAAAGCCGTGAGCAAGCCGAAGCCTTTATTAACGAATTGCGCAAAGATAAGCGCTATCAAAGGGATGTGTACTAATGAGTGAGCAGAAATTTGCGGGCGATACACTGGGCCCACTGGCCGATAATGAACGGCTAAAAAAAGACAGTGATTATTTGCGTGGCACCATTGATCACGACTTGCAGGATCCTATTACGGGTGGTTTTACCGATGATAATTTCCAGCTGATCCGTTTTCACGGCATGTATCAGCAAGATGATCGCGATATTCGCGCGGAGCGGCAAAAACAAAAATTGGAGCCACTGCATAACGTGATGTTACGCGCGCGGATGCCGGGCGGGATCATTACCCCTGAGCAATGGTTAGCGATTGACAAGTTTGCCCGCGAAAGCTCGCTCTATGGCAGCATTCGCCTGACCACGCGACAAACTTTTCAGTTTCATGGTGTCCTAAAGCCTAACATCAAGCTCATGCATCAGACCTTGCATGAATATGGTATTGACTCGATTGCTACTGCTGGGGATGTGAACCGTAATGTGCTGTGTACCTCCAACCCAGTGGAGTCCGAGCTCCATCAGCAAGCCTATGATTGGGCAAAACGCATCAGCGAGCACTTGCTGCCTAAAACTCGCGCTTACGCAGAGATTTGGCTCGATGGTGAAAAAGTCGAAGGCAGCCAAGATAAAGAGCCGATTTTGGGTGAGCGTTACTTGCCGCGTAAGTTCAAAACCACGGTGGTGATCCCGCCACAAAACGACGTGGATGTGCACGCCAACGACCTTAACTTTGTCGCCATCGCCGAACAAGGACAGCTGATCGGCTTTAACGTCTTAGTCGGGGGTGGGCTGGCGATGACCCATGGTGACACCAACACCTACCCGCGCCGCGCAGATGATTTTGGTTTTATTCCGCTTGAACATACGTTGAAGATTGCTGAGGCCGTGGTTACCACCCAACGTGATTGGGGAAACCGTTCGAACCGTAAAAATGCGAAAACCAAATATACCCTTGATCGTGTTGGCGCGGATGTATTCAAAGCGGAAGTGGAAAAGCGTGCTGGTGTAACATTTGCGCCAAGCCGGCCTTATAGCTTTACTGGTCGCGGTGATCGCTTGGGCTGGACCAAAGGGATTGACGGTAAATACCACCTCGCCCTATTTATCGAAAATGGCCGCTTGCGTGATACACCAGAAAAGCCGCTCAAAACCGGCATGGCAGAGATCGCCAAGGTACACCAAGGCGATTTTCGTATGACCGCCAACCAAAACCTGATCATTGCCGGGATCCCGGAAGCGCAAAAAGACCAGATTGAGGCGTTAGCGCGTCGTTATCGGTTAATTGATGATGCGCACAGTGTACAGCGCACGAATTCGATGGCGTGTGTTTCCTTCCCAACCTGTCCACTTGCCATGGCAGAAGCGGAGCGCTTTCTTCCCGATTTTGTCACCGAAGTGGAAGCGATTCAGAAAAAACACCAAGTAGAAAACGATCCGATTGTTTTACGAGTGACCGGCTGTCCCAATGGTTGCGGCCGCGCGATGCTGGCAGAAGTGGGTTTGGTCGGCAAAGCGCCAGGGCGCTATAACCTGCATTTAGGCGGAAATTGGGAAGGTACCCGAATCCCCAAAATGTACAAAGAGAACATCACCGATCGTCAGATCCTTGAAGAATTGGATCAATTAATTGGTCGCTGGGCAACGGAGCGTGAAGCGGGTGAGCACTTTGGTGATTTCTTGATCCGCCGCGAGGTGATTGCCCCCGTGCATGTATCTAAGAGGGATTTTTATGCTTGAAACCGTTCAACCTAATGCGACGTTAGCCTTGGCTGACATTGCCGCAATGAATAAAAGCCAGCAAGCCTTGGCATTGGCGGAGGTCAATGCCACATTGGAGTCACTTTCGGCCCCTGAGCGTGTGGCCTGGGCACTGGAGCACCTCGAAGGGCAATGTGTTCTGTCGTCCAGCTTTGGTGTACAGGCGGCGCTTATGCTTCATTTAGTGAGTCAGGTGAAATCGGACATTCCGGTGATCTTAACCGACACGGGCTACTTATTTGCCGAGACTTACCGGTTTATCGATACCTTAACTGCACGGCTTAACTTGGATTTGCGCGTCTATCGTGCTGAGCTTTCCCCCGCGTGGCAAGAAGCGCGTTACGGCCAACTCTGGGAGCAAGGCGTGGAGGGGATCAGCCAATATAATCAAATCAACAAAGTTGAGCCGATGAAGCGTGCGCTGCGAGAGCTAAAAGCCGGGACCTGGTTTTCTGGGCTCCGCCGAGGTCAATCTGACTCGCGTGCTAATTTGCCGATACTCAGTGTCCAGCATGGGGTGTTTAAGTTCTTGCCTGTGATTGATTGGTCGAACCAACAGGTCGATGACTACCTGCGCGAGCATGACTTGCCTTATCATCCATTGCGCGAAAAAGGCTATGTGTCGGTGGGGGATGTTCATACCACCCAGCGGTTAGAACCGGGCATGCGTGAAGAGCAAACACGGTTTTTTGGTCTCAAACGCGAGTGCGGCTTGCATGAGGACGACTTAAATGATGGTTCGGGGATATAGCCCCGTCGGGAATAGCCTCGTCGAGAATAGCCCCGCCGAGAAAGAATGTAACTAACTCTCGGCCCTTAAATAGTGTCACCTTGTGGTGGCATTTTTTTGTTCAATTTCACTGAGTTTGTCTACTCTTTAACTGAGTAACTCATCAGCCGTGGCGTGTTTTGTGCTATAAATAGCGGGTAAAGCTAGGAGGCAGTGAATAAGAGCCTAATACTTTTATTCGCAACGTGTCACGGATGCGCCATTAATGTGACCAACAGTGAATCTTATGAACAAAAAACTATCTTTAGTCGCGCTTGCCGTCGCCGGTGTCGTTGCCATTGGCGCCCCGGCTATCATTGACTATACATCAGCAGCTCCCTCCACGTCTGATGCTAACCAGCGTTATATGGGGCACGGCAACGGCTGGCTGGAAGTGAACACGGCCACTTTTGCTAACAATATTCAACGTGTTCAACAGCAAGTCAGTGAAGGGACGAAAATCTGTGCCGTCATGAAAGCGGATGCCTATGGCAATGGTATTGCAGGCTTATTGCCCACCGTGATTGCAAGTGGTATCGACTGTGTTGGTATTGCCAGTAATGAAGAAGCTCGGACGTTGCGCGAAGGCGGCTTTACCGGCGAGATTATGCGTGTACGGACCGCGACCTTGCAGGAAATGGAAAGTGCATTAGCATTGAACATGCAAGAGCTCATTGGCTCGGCAGAGCAAGCCGAGCAAATGCGTGAGTTAGCCGACAAGCATGATATTACCATTCCGGTCCATATGGCCTTTAATGCCGGAGGTATGGGGCGTAATGGTATTGAGATGAACGAGGAATCTGGCAAACAAGTTGCGGTGGATATCGCTACCGACCCACGCTTTAACGTCGTCGGTATCATGACTCACTTTCCTAACTATGAAGCGGAGTATGTTCGTAGCAAGTTAGGACAGTTTACTGCGAACAGCGAATGGCTAATAGAGGAAGCTGGGCTTCAACGTGAAGACGTATTGCTGCACGCGGCGAATTCTTTTGTGACCCTGAATGTTCCTGAAGGCCATCTTGATATGGTTCGTCCGGGAGGCGCCTTGTATGGCGATCAGCCCACTAACCGTGAACTGCCACCGATCATGAGCTTTAAAACTAAAGTGGCCTCTGTGCATCACTTGCCTGAAGGCAGCACCGTGGGGTATGACAGTACCTATACGCTAAAGCGTGATTCGGTGTTGGCGAACCTGCCGGTGGGGTATTCGGATGGTGTGCCACGTAAAATGGGCAACAATGCTGATGTCTTGATTCAAGGTCACCGAGCCCCCGTGGTCGGTGTTTCATCCATGAACACCATTATGGTCGATATTACCGAGATTGCGGATCAAGTGATGCCAAACGATGAAGTGGTGCTCTTTGGTCAGCAAGGGGAGGAGACCATTGGCGCTGAAGAATATGAATCGAGTGCGGATGTGATCTTCCCTGAGATATACAGCTGGTGGGGCGCGGTCAACCCACGTGAATACGTGCAGTAATCAGTACAAAAAAAGCGATGCCGATTGGCATCGCTTTGCTTGTTATTCAAGCGCTGATCCGTTTTACAGGATATCAAGCAACTCTACTTCAAATACTAATGCAGCAAATGGCGGGATTGCTGCGCCAGCACCACGCTCGCCGTAGGCCAGATCTTGTGGTACATACAGTTTCCACTTAGAGCCAACTGGCATCATTTGCAGGGCTTCCACCCAACCTTTAATCACGCCAGTCACTGGGAACTCGACCGGTTCGCCACGCGTAACTGAGCTATCAAAAACGCTGCCATCGATCAGTTGGCCATGATAGTGCACACGTACCTGCTTATCGCTGGTTGGGATGTCACCGTCGCCTTGTACCAGCACTTCGTACTGTAGGCCTGATTCGGTTACCGTCACTTCATCACGTTTGGCATTATCAGCCAAGAAAGTATCGCCTTCTGCGGCTTGTGCTTTTGCAGCTTCTTGACGAACTTCTTCCGCTTTTGTGTGAAGCTCACGCAATGCGTTATTAATGTCATCAATTTCGATCTCTGGCATTTCGCCAGCTAAGGCCGTGCTGATGCCTTTGGCAATCGCATCGACGTTTAAACCTTCAAGGCCACTGCCCGCAAGTTGTTGGCCCATTTGTAGGCCGATGCCATAGCTGGCCTTCTGTTCGACGGTTTCCAGTTGTACGTCAGACATAACGTCTCTCTTTTGTGGGTCAATAAAGTGTGAAAGGATAACAGGTGATGGATTCGTGGGTAAACTTTTGTGCCAAAAAGGCGTCCAATGTGAGGACAAAACAACAATATATGCGCGGAGTGGCAATGAAGTTAATAGCAATACGAGCGCTCTGGGATAAACTGCGTGCGAAAGGTGGAGACAAACTCACCACTGTTTTAGAGCAAGCGGCGACGTTAAGTCGTCACAGTGCGATGCTAACGCGAATACAACACGCGTGGCGCCACCTGCCTCGTCTCCACCGGCGACTGTTGATGATCCTGGTTCCCGTCGTTGTGGTATTGGCCTTACTTCCTAGCTCTACGCCGCCTGAGTCGTCATCGGATAAACCTGTGCGCCAGGCGCGACAGCCGGTTGCGATCAATCCAGATGCGAGCCGTTCGTTATCATCGTCAACAGCTCCATCGTCAACAGCGTCACAAAACGCATCGTCAGTGGCTGACTCTGCGACGTCACAGAAGGCCTCAACCGCAGAAGAGAGCGCTTGGACACGTCATCAAATTGAGTCTGGTGATACCTTGGCCAAAGTGTTCCGACGCTACGATCTCGCCTTAACGGACTTGTATTCGATTGCCAATATTGAAGGTGAAGGCAAACCTATCAGTCGCATTCAGCCTGGCCAATGGATTCGTTTTAAACGGACATCCAGTGGCGCGCTAGATATATTGCAGATCGAAACGGAGAAAGGTCAATCCGCACTGTATTTTCGCCTTTCTGATGGCGGTTTTGCCCGTCAACGTTAGTTTCTTGAAACCGTCAATCTAACCGAAGGCATTGATAGGTGGTGCTTTCGGTCTCTTCCCTGTCTTTTATAGTCCTTACTCTGTCTGTTTTTTGCGCAATTTTGTGATTAAAGTCGCTGCAGCACGATTTTTAAGCTATTTTTTATAAATCAGTCAATACGGCTGGATACATTGCATCATTGAGGCGGAAAAGGGACAAATTGCGGTTAAGGGTGTGAATGCCTGCCAAACAAGCCAGTGTTGTATGACATACTTTTTACGAAAATAATGAGTCTTTCATCACACTTTGGTTATTTTTTGTGCTAGTATTCGCGCCGCTGTGTAGGACAGACACGCAAGCCCGCCTCAACATGGATGTCTAGGCATTAACACGCTAATCACTAATTTGTTGAGGACTCGCTTTTCCATGTTGAAAAATCTATCTATTGGCAAAAAGTTTACCGCGGCTTTTTCCCTCATTGGTATTGCTGTCGTGATCTTTGGGTTTTACATCTTCACCCAAGTCAGCGGCATGCGCGATAATATGCTGAACTTTACTGACGACACCCTTCCCGCAGTGCTTGAGATCGAACGACTTAGCGAAGAAATCGTTCGTATTCGTCAGGATCAGTATGCGGTTCTTACCTTTAGTGATCCGGCAGAACGACGTGAAATCTTAGGCGAGATCGATGTTATGAAGCGCGATTATAGCCGTGCTCTCGACGCCTACCAAGAAAGCCTTTGGTACGATGATGAAAAAGCCATTTTCAGTCGTATCCAGAACAATTGGGACAAATATAATCAAGAGCTAAGTGCTTTTCCTGACCGTGTTGAAGACGGGCAACTGACCGCAGCACAACAAATTTTATCTAAGTCGTTTGGTACCTTCGGACAGTTAGATAAGTCCTTAACGGAAATGTCTGAGTTGATGCAAGGCTTTATTGGTAAAAACCGCGCCTCCATGCTAAGCCAAGTTTCTACTGTGAGTATGACCATTATTGGGGTACTGCTTGCAGTGATCGCCTTTATGATTGTGGTGGCAGTGGTGTTCACTCGAGCGATCATCAGTCCGTTGCGCTTAGTGATGGAGCAGTCTTCTGCAATCGCCAAAGGAGATTTAAGTTATCAATTGGATCGCAGCCAGATTGGTAATGATGAAATGGGTAAATTGGCGGACTCGAGCATGGCGATGCAAGACAGTCTGCGCACGCTGATTGAAGAAGTCATTGCCGCGGTCACCCAATTGAGCAGTGCAGTCGAAGAAGTCAGTGCAGTCTCGAGCCAAACTTCGACTGGGATGCAAAACCAGCAACATGAGGTGTCGCAAGTGGCGACCGCGATGGCACAAATGAAGGCAACCGTTGCCGACGTGGCGCAGAATACTGAAAGCTCATCCACCGCCGCCAACGAAGCGAGCGAGCAGTCCCGTATGGGGGCGCAAGACATCGATGGCATGGTGGCATCGATTCGCAAAGTAGCAGAGGACATGCGTCAAACGGGCAATACCGTGAGTGAGCTCGATCAGCAGTCGAAACAAATCAACATGGTGGTGGATGTTATTCGTGATATTGCCGAGCAAACCAACTTACTGGCGTTGAACGCGGCGATTGAAGCAGCGCGTGCCGGTGAATCGGGCCGTGGCTTTGCGGTGGTGGCCGATGAAGTGCGTACCTTAGCGGGCCGTACCCAAGACTCAACGGGCGAAATCACCACCATCATCGAAAAACTGCAGCAACACGCCACGCAAGCGCGCAATGCCACCACGCAAAGCTGTGAGAGCATTGAGCAATGCGTAGAGCAGGGCGACCAGGCTCAACAGCTGGTGCGTGGGATTGAAACCTCGGTTGAAAACATCGCTGATATGGGCATGCAAATTGCCAGTGCCTGTGGCGAGCAAGACTCGGTAGCGGATGAGCTAAGCCGTAACATCGAGCGCATCAATGATTCGTCACAAGAAGTCGCTGGCGGTGCTGATCAAACCGCACAAGCCTGTAGCGAGCTCAGCCAGTTGGCGCAATCACTGCAAACGACCATGCAGCGCTTCCGTCTAACCAAATAGGTCTTACCGCCAATAGATGAAAACAAAATCCCGCTGATTCAGCGGGATTTTTTGCTTTAAACGGCGGATGCGTCACTCACCGATAAACGCATATCAATATGGGGGATCCCATCTTCTAAGTAGGCGTCGGAAAACGCCGAAAAGCCATGGGTTTGATAAAATCGCTGTAAATGTGTTTGTGCGCCAATCTCAATATCATCATGTGGCCAATGTTGCTGGCAAGCCTGAATCGCGTGGCGAACCAATTGATGCCCCCATTGACCGTTTCGGTGAGCGGGCGCAACGATCACACGGCCAATGCTGGCGCCTGAGTAACTTGCACCTGGTGCCAGCACACGGGCATAAGCCGCCAGCTCGCCATTCAGCCAGCCCATTAAATGCAGCGTCTCTGGCGCGGTGTCGAGCGCATCAAGCTCTGGGTAGGCACAGACTTGTTCCACTACAAACACATCTACCCGTAATTTCATCAGTGTGAATAAGGTGCGCGTATCAAGCGCGTCAAATGTCACGATTTGCCAATCCATACCAAAACTCCAAAGGGGAAAGTAAAAAAATACCGCAGACAGGCTGCGGTATTCAAAAGCTATTTATTGGGTGTCGTTAACCAGCTACTGACGAGGCTGGCTTAAATCAACATGATAAACGCCAAATCCCACTTCATCAGTGCCTTGGCGGCGCATTGACCATTGGCCTTTTTGCTCGATAAATTGCGCCGCTTTCTCGCTTGGTGAGGTTTCAAAGCTGACCACAGCGTCGCCTTCGATAGGCGCGATGGACCAGTTGTTATCCGCACTCACTGTGACTTGGCCTTCTTCTTGACTCACACGGCTGATGTAGTTGGCGACCACGGTACGGTTTTCATCCGGCGCGGCAAAGGCGATATGGTCGCTGCCGGTGCCTGGGAACTTACCACTATAAGCACGGTAATTGTTGGTCGCTATCAGGAAGGTTTGCTCAGGGTCAACCGGCTCACCTTGATAGGTCAGGTTGATGATTCGCGACGCGTCTGGATTGACCTCATTGCAATCTCCGTCGTAGCGGGCAGGCTTGGTGATATCAATCTGATACTCGACACCGTCAATGACATCAAAGTTATAGGTGCGGAATCCATCCCAGTTCACCAGTGACTGGGGCTGCTCTGTGTTGGGATCGATTTGGTTAAACTGGCCGGCACTGCACTCTAGCCATTGGGTAAGCTCGGCACCAGAGACTTTCAGTGCCACCAAGGTATTCGGGTACAGATAAAGATCGGCGGCGTTACGGAACGTCAGTTGGCCCGCCTCCACTTCGGTAAAGTTGCTCGGATCGTTTTTGCGACCACCGGCTTTAAAAGGCGCGGCGGCAGACAGCACCGGCAGATCGGCTAAGTCAGGGTCCCCTTGAATCATGCGCTCGACATAGTCTTGCTGTGCGAGGTTAACGATTTGTACGGTCGGATCGTCTTGAAGCAGGGCCAAGTAGGAATACATCACATCATTAGCTTGACCAATTGGCTGATTGACGAAATCTTGTGTGGCTTTATGGTCTGACTCCACAGCCTTAAGCAAAGCTTCATCGGCCTCGACTAAGGCCTTGTTATTCGCCTGATCAAAAATCGGACGCGCCTGAGCCTGACTGTCGGTGACTTGCCATTGACCATCGACTTGCTCGAGCGCCAGATCTATCACACCGACATGGCTGCCCCAGCGGCCGGCCATCACACTGGCCACACCATTGATCGTGCCTTTATCGATATCCGCACCGGGAATATTGGCGAAGTCTTCTCCAGGGAAGACGGCATGTGAATGACCAAAGGCAATGGCATCAATGCCGTCGACATCCGTGAGGTAATACACAGAATCTTCTGCCATCGCTTTATAAGGCGCTTGTGAAATACCTGAGTGAGGAATAGCCACGACCACATCGGCCCCTTTGGCTTTCATTTCCGGCACTAACTTTTCTGCGGTTTGTTTAATGTCTTTGGCGATCACCTTTCCTTCGAGATTGGCTTTATCCCAAGTCATGATCTGCGGCGGGACAAAGCCGATGTAACCGACTTTGATGGTGTGGCTATCACCGTCTTCATCTTTGAGTTGGTATTCTTTAATTAAATACGGGTCGAAGTAGTGCTCGCCGCTATCGGCATCAAACACGTTGGCGTTGATGTACGGGAAGTTAGCGTCGTTGATTGACTCTTTTAAAAAGGCCAAGCCATAGTTGAATTCATGGTTACCGATGTTTCCCACTTCATAATTGAGCAAGTTCATCGCTTTGTACACTGGGTGCACTTCGCCAGGTTGGATACCTTTGCTCGCCATGTAATCGCCCATTGGACTGCCTTGGATCAGGTCACCGTTATCGACCAATAGCGCGTTTTGTGCTTCATCGCGAGCTTGTTTGACCACGGTCGCGGCGCGGACCAAACCGATTTTTTGTGACGGCTTGTTTTTGTAGTAGTCGTAATCCATCACATTAGTATGAATATCGGTGGTTTCAATCACACGCAGGTTGATGGTATCGGCAAAGGCACTGCCAGATGCGGCAAACAGACCAGCAACCACCGCGGTGGCGACAGCAGAAGGGAGCAAACGCATAACAGGATCTCCAAGTGAAAAGTGTGCGTTAGTTATCAAGCAATTGAATTATGCCGTTTATCATTCATATGAAGCTGTGCGCTTGATCGGCTTTATCGAACCGTTTCAAGGCTCTGAGGCGGCAATTGAGCGCTTTGCGATCGCAGTCATTGTTTTATTGACCCGATGCCTTACCCATTCCACTCCCTCCTAAAGCACTAAAAAGAATAAAAAATGAATTTATAGAATTTCAGGTAATAGTTGTGGAGCGATATAGTGGCGGTATTGTCATCAAGGAAATGCGCGATCATGGATTATCTTCCTCTTTTTGCTCAGCTCAAACATCGTCCTTGCCTCGTGGTGGGCGGCGGCGAAGTGGCATGGCGAAAAACCCGCATGCTACTCAAAGTCGGGGCGGCGGTCACCTTAGTGGCCCCTGAGGTCGACCGTGAAATTGAAGAGGCGCAAGCGCAAGGAAAGTTGAGGGTGTTGCGCGAGGCGTTTCGTCCCGAACACCTGGATGGAAACATGCTGGCAATTGCGGCGACCGATAATGCCCTCGTCAACGAGCTGGTCTCCACGGCCGCTGACAGCCGCAATATTTTGGTCAATGTCGTCGATGACACCCCTAAATGTAGCTTTATTGTCCCTTCTTTGGTTGATCGCTCCCCCATTATCATTGCTATCTCGTCGGGCGGTAAAGCACCGGTATTGGCACGGATGCTACGTGAAAAAATTGAAACCTTGGTCCCCCAACATATCGGCAAAATGGCAGCGATGGCGGGCGCGTTTCGCGACAAACTGAAAGCACGCATTCCGACCTTAACGGGGCGGCGTAAATTCTGGGAAGCCGCTTTTAGTGGCCGGTTTGCTGATTTAGTCGCGGCGGGCAAACACCAGCAAGCCGAGCAGGCGCTTGAACAGCTTAGTGGACAAATCACCACCCAAGGCGAAGTGGCCTTGATTGGCGCTGGGCCAGGGGATCCTGGGCTATTGACCTTGCGCGCGTTGCAATTGATGCAGCAAGCCGATGTGGTGTTATACGACTACTTAGTCGCTGAGCCGATTATGGAGTTGTGTCGCCGAGATGCAGAGCTGGTTTGCGTGGGCAAACGGGCGAGCTACCACAGTGTGAGCCAAGACGACATCAATCGTTTATTGGTGGAGCATGCCCAAGCAGGAAAACGGGTAGTGCGCTTAAAAGGGGGCGATCCGTTCATGTTTGGCCGTGGTGGCGAGGAGTTACAAACACTGGCCAACGCCGGTGTCTCGTTTCAAGTGGTGCCTGGTATCACCGCCGCTGCAGGGGCAACGGCGTATGCCGGTATTCCGCTAACCCATCGCGATCACGCTCAAACGGCGCTGTTTATTACCGGCCATTTGAAAAAAGAACAAGACACTCTGGAATGGGCCACCTTGGCACGCGCGCAGCAAACCTTGGTGATCTACATGGGGCTAATGAAGTCGGCCCACATTCAAAGCCAGCTTTTGGCTCATGGCCGTTCACCGGAGACGCCGGTGGCGGTGATTGAAAACGGCACCCGCCCAGAGCAAAAAGTCTTTACCGGTCAACTCAACAACTTACCGTCGCTGGCTGAGCAAGCGGCGTCGCCAGCCCTAATCGTGGTAGGCGAAGTCGCGGCCCTCGCCGGTCAGTTGACTTGGTTTGGTGATAATAATGTGGCAACCGATGCTGATCCCACGCAAGCGCCAACCGCTGTGGTTAACTTCGCTTAAAGGATAATGAAGATGGACGCAAAAACACTGACTCACCTCCAGCAGTTGGAAGCCGAGAGCATTCATATACTGCGGGAAGTCGCAGCGGAGTTTGATAACCCCGTGATGCTGTATTCAATTGGTAAAGATTCGTCGGTGATGCTGCATTTAGCACGCAAAGCCTTTTACCCCGGTAAGATCCCGTTTCCGCTGTTGCATGTCGATACCGATTGGAAGTTTCGCGACATGATTACCTTTCGCGATCGCACCGCTAAAGAGCTGGGGCTAGATCTGATTGTGCACAAAAATCCAGAAGGAATAGCACAGGGGATTAATCCTTTTGATCACGGCTCCGACAAGCACACCGACATCATGAAAACCCAAGCGCTGAAGCAGGCGCTGGATCAACATAAGTTTGATGCGGCGTTTGGCGGCGCGCGTCGAGATGAAGAAAAATCCCGCGCCAAAGAGCGCGTCTATTCGTTTCGCGATAAGAACCACCGCTGGGATCCGAAAAATCAACGGCCAGAGCTGTGGCGCAACTACAACGGCCAAGTGAACCCGGGCGAGAGCATTCGTGTGTTTCCGCTCTCTAACTGGACTGAGCTCGATATCTGGCAATACATCTATCTGGAAAATATCGATATTGTCCCGCTTTATTTGGCGGCTGAACACCCGGTGGTGGAGCGTGAGGGCACCTTGTACATGGTCGATGATGCGCGGATGCCGATTGGGCCTGAGGAAACCGTGATGCATAAATCGGTACGTTTCCGCACGCTGGGCTGTTACCCGCTTACCGGGGCGATTGAATCCACTGCGACCACTTTGCCAGAGATCATCGAAGAGATGTTGGTCGCTACCTCAAGTGAACGGCAAGGGCGGGCGATCGACCACGATCAGTCCGGATCCATGGAGCGCAAGAAGCGTCAGGGTTATTTCTAAGGAGCAGTTATGAATCCAGCAATTCAACAACAGGTGGCCGATCTGGGTATTGAGGGTTATCTGCAACAGCACCAACACAAAAGTTTATTGCGCTTTTTGACCTGTGGCTCGGTCGATGACGGTAAATCGACCTTGATTGGCCGCTTGCTGCACGACTCGCAACAGATCTATGAAGATCAGCTTGCTGCTGTCCATGCCGACAGCCAGCGTGTCGGTACCACGGGGGAGAAACCGGATCTGGCGCTACTGGTAGACGGCCTGCAAGCCGAGCGCGAGCAGGGGATCACCATTGATGTGGCGTACCGGTATTTCTCCACCGCCAAGCGTAAGTTTATTATCGCCGATACCCCAGGCCATGAGCAGTACACCCGTAATATGGCTACCGGCGCGTCGACCTGTGATGTAGCGGTGATCTTAATCGACGCCCGTCACGGCATCTTGGATCAGACCCGCCGTCATTCGTACATTGCTAACTTGCTGGGTATTCAGCATTTTGTGGTAGCGGTAAACAAGATGGATTTGGTGGCATATAGCCAAGCCCGGTTTAATGAAATTCAAGAGCAGTATCTGGCATTTGCCGATCAGCTCAACCCCGGCTTGTCAGTGTCTATGGTGCCTTTGTCGGCACTGGAAGGCGACAACGTGGTCAATGCCAGTGACGCGATGGCGTGGTATCAAGGCGAGCCGCTACTCAGCCAGCTAGAAGCCATCGACATTGAAAAATCACGCGGGACGGGCGCGTTCCGTTTTCCGGTGCAGTATGTCAATCGACCGGATCTGAACTTCCGTGGCTATGCAGGCACCCTTGCCAGTGGCGAGTTGCATGTGGGCGATGAGGTTAAGGTACTCCCTTCTGGGCTTACCGCGAAGATCGCGCGCATCGTCACCTTTGACGGTGATCGTGAATTCGCCTTTAGCGGTCAAGCGGTCACCCTCACTTTAGATAAAGAAATTGATATCTCGCGTGGCGATCTCTTGGTGCGAGCGGATGATGACGTGGCGGTGGGTCAACGATTTGACGCCGACGTGGTGTGGATGACGCAAACCCCACTGGCACCGGGGCGCGAATACGACATTCAGTTGGCCAGCAAGAAAACTTCAGCGCAGGTTGAGGCACTGTCGTATGGGGTCGATGTTAATACGCTTAACACCCATGACGCAGACACCTTGCCGCTCAATGGCATAGGTCGTTGCACCTTGACCCTGAGCGAAGCGGTGCCGCTAGATACCTATCACGATAGTCCGAATACCGGTGGCTTTATCCTGATTGACCGTCTCACCAATGTGACGGTCGGCGCGGGCATGATTCGTCATGTCGCTGAGACGCAGCCACTAACCACCTCGTCGTTTTCAGCGTTTGAGCTTGAATTAAACCAGCTTATCCGCAAGCACTTTCCGCATTGGCAAGCGCGGGATCTTGGTCAGCTGGGATAGATAATACCTGAGTGTTAATAAGCCCTATATCGGGCTAGCCACATCATTCGCTAGCCCGATACGAGGTCTCATCAAGGCAATGATAAGAGAATAGGTGAATCGTGATAACACACGTATTTTGGCATGGCGGACGGAGAGACTATTTATGACGCAATCTTTTATATCGTCTTCCGATCCTAACGTGATCTGGCATACACATAGTGTTGATCAAGCAACGCGCAGTGAACAAAAGCAGCAGCAGCCGGTCGTGCTTTGGTTTACTGGCTTGTCTGGCTCGGGCAAATCGACCATTGCTGGTGCGTTGGAGGCCGCCTTGGTGGCAGAAGGGCACCATACCTATTTGCTGGATGGCGATAATATTCGCCATGGATTGTGTCGCGATCTGGGTTTTTCCGATCAGGACAGAGCCGAGAACATTCGCCGAATTGGCGAGGTGGCTAAGTTGATGACCGATGCTGGTCTGATTGTCCTCAGTGCTTTTATCTCACCATTCCGCGCGGAGCGAGAGAGGGTGCGCGAGCGTTTGCCAGAGGGGCAGTTTATCGAAGTCTTTGTCGATACGCCGCTGGCGGTGTGCGAGCAGCGCGATCCAAAAGGGCTGTACAAAAAAGCGCGCGCTGGCGAGATCCCTGCGTTTACCGGCATATCGTCAGATTATGAACCGCCGCACGCACCGGCGATTCATTTAACTGGCGATCAGCGTGTTGCTGAGCATGTGGCGGTCTGCCTTGATGTGTTGCGCGATCGGGGGGTGCTGCGCACCTAAAGGTATCACGCATGGGTGTTGACGGTATCGCCAATATCGCTGTGCATCTCAAAGCCTTCGGCGAGCAACGCACAAATCGCGTGGTGGTAGTCGGGATGCACGCGTTTGCCGACCAGTTTAGCCAGCTCGTGGCCGGTGGGACTAAAGCGGTAATAATACAGGCGCATCCCTTTGTGGAGCGGAGTGAGCATGTATTGGGTGTCTTGCAGTGTAAATGGCATGGCAGGATGCATTTCAATCACGCCGGATTCGAGCTCAGTGCGCAGGATCAGCCCCAAGTCCATCAACAGCATTAAGTCGGTGTAAGACAGTTGATAGTGACCCAGAGAGAGCTTATGGGGCGGCTCTGGGCGTAGCAGTTGCACCAAGCCTTGGCGGCGGCGAAAACCGGTGACTAGCTTTTTGGTGCTGTCTTGGCCAAAGGTGCTGGACAATGCACAGGCGCGTTGCAGTGCTTGCGCTTCGCGCTGGGTCATGGTTTCTAAAAGGGTGAGTGCTTTGATCGAGGTGCTTCCCGGACGCAATATTTCCTGTTTAAGGATCTTGGCCCAAAGCTGTTGCATCGCATAGCCGTGAATATTGCGGGCTAAGTCGAAAAAGCGTACCAGCCAATCCGGATCGGGGGTTTGTGCCGTTTCACTGTGACAACTTTCATAGGTATGAGCAATGATCGCTTCGAGGTTGGCTTGTTGCTTTTGCATCACCTGGCGTTGGCGGTTTGCGCTGCGATGGGCGAGATCCTCTTGCTCCACGTCTTGTAAGCGAGCATCAACTTGATACTCGCTCGCAATCGCTTTTAGTCGCCCTTTACTGCCGCGTAGATCGGCATCTTCTTTATAGCTGTGATCTTGGTGTTGCCGTTTCTCTGGGTGGGCGTCGACGACCACGGGTTTGTCTTGCTCTGCCATGCGGTTCTCACACTGATTGTCAGCAAAATTTTATGCTGGCAAATATGTTAATTAATGATTAAATTTGTTAACATTATGGTGTTATCTATTAAGCGTAGGGATGCGTGTGCGAAGGCAAAAACCTAACTCCATCAATTTACTGTTGATCGCCATTTATATCGGCGCACTGGCGATATTGTCTCATTATATTGTCTGACAATGGTGTCGGCGCCGATCAAGCTCACTGATTGATAGAAATCTATCCGTCGTCGTAGGCGCTTAGCGTTGTACCTTGCAGTACATATCCCACCTCTGCCAAGTCATGACTGACATGCTCAGTATTGAGTGTCCCTTCGACATAAACCACATCCCATAGTTCTTGAATCGGCGCGCCATCGGCAAACTTTACGTAAATAATTTGATTGGGCGGTGGGGGTGGCACATGGATGCAGGCGCCAAGAAAAGGGACCAGCAAGAATTCGGTCACCCGTTGATCGTCACCTTCTAACGGGATCACAAAGCCGGGGATTTTAACTTGGCTATTATTGAGTTCAGGGCGAACCGATCCGACCAAGCTTTGCGGGTTATCACCGTCGTGGCTAATGTCTGGCATGCCGCGGCTATCAAACTGTGCCCGTTCGTGCTCAGGAACCAAATCTATCCAATCGAGCATGAGTGGTTCACTGCTTGCCCAAGCAAGCGAACTCAAAAGGCCGCTAAGCAAGGCGATAAGATGGAGCGTTATCCGTTTTTTCATGGGTTATACCTTCATTGTCATGCCGTCGGACAGTGTTTGTCGGTACGCGCGCCAAGCGGGAATTAAGCCGACCACGAGACCAGCGATAAACACGCCGACCATTAACAAACATTCATAATAAGAGGGCCAGTCGAGCGGTAAGAACAGGCCAAATTCACTGATAATATAGGGCTGGGTGAGCGCAAGACCGCCATAAAGCAGTAGCACACCTAAGATGATACCCGCCAGGGTGATGGCAACCGCCTCACTGACCAACAGCAGAATAATATGTACCGGACGTGCGCCCATTGCCCGTAAAATTGCCATTTCTCGTCGACGCTCGTTCAGGCTGGTGAGCAGGCTGGAGAGCATGCCTAATAATCCAGCAACGACGACAAATCCAGCGATCACTAATAGCGCTTGCTCGCCCACGCGCATCATGTCCCATAGCTCATGCAAGGCAATGCCGGGCATGATGGCAGTCAATGGCTCGCGTGAATAAGTATTGACCCAACGCTGGACGGCAAACGTTTTGATTTTACTGTTCAGACCCACCATGACTGCAGTGAGTTGCTCGGGCTGTAATTCACGCTGCTGTGCTTGGGCTTGAGTGAGGCCTTGGCCGAGTCGTGCGCCACTTTCCCAGCCGACATGAATCGCTTCTATGGCTTCGAGCGACACATGCACACTGCGGTCGACGGGCGTGCCGGTGGGCGCCAAAATACCGGTGACAGTAAACGGCAAATTGTCGTGTTGATTAAAGCTTTTATCGGCCAGTCCATGAGCAATCACTAGGTTATCGCCCATTTTGTATCCCAGATCTTTCGCCACTTGGGCGCCAATCACGGTATCAAATAGACCGGAAAATGGGCCGCCTTGGCGAAAGGCGAGTGGTTGTTTTTGACCATATTGATAATGGGAAAAGTAATCATTGCTGGTGCCGAGCACGCGAAAGCCACGGTGAGAATCCCCGAGTGAAATGGGGATGGTCCAACTCACATCTGAGTGCTCGCGAAGGCGTTGATAACTTTCCCAGCCGATATTGTTGGTGGCGTTACCAATTCGAAACACGGAATAGAGCAGCAAATTAATGGAGCCGGAACGGGCGCCCACAATTAAATCGGTGTTGGAAATGGTGTTGGCAAAGCTGGCCTTCGCTTGCGTGCGCACCTTTTCGACGCCGAGTAACAGCACCACGGCGATGGTGACGGTCAGCAAAGAAAGCAATGCGGTGGCGCGGCGATTTTTCAGGCTTTTCCCTGCGAGTCCCAATAGCGAAATCATTGCTGATCCTCCTTGCGACGCATGGCGCGATTCAGCGCGGGAAGCGAGACATCACGGTCAAACAAGGGCGCTAATTGACTGTCATGGCTGACAAACAATAAGCTGCTGTTGGCTTCTCGGCAGCGGTCTTGAAGCAACTGAATAAAGGTGTTGCGGGTGTCAGCGTCGAGCGCAGAAGTCGGCTCGTCAGCGATAATTAACGCCGGCGCACCAATCAGCGCCCGCGCCGCCGCGACCCGTTGTTGCTGGCCGATACTCAGCGCGGTGACCGGCTGGTGGTGGCAGTTTGTGGGTAAGCCCAATTGGTCGAGCAAGGTGGCGGCCTCTTGATGAGGCGATCGTGTCAACGCCTGACGACGCAGGTGAGAAAAGCGCAGCGGCACGGTGACATTATCGATCACCGATAAATAAGGCAGCAGATTAAATTGCTGAAAAATATAACCAATGTGGTTAGCACGGAATTGATCACGCTCGCGATCATTCAGTGCCGTTAGCGCTTGATGATTGACCGTCAGCGTACCCGTCTGGGGGATATGAATACCCGCAATCAGGCTTAGCAGGGTGGATTTACCACTGCCGCTGGGACCTTGTAAAAATACATGCTCGCCTTCACCGACCGTAAAGCTATCGATGTCTAAGATCGGTTGCGACTGATCGGGCCACGTAAAACCTAGTTGTTTGATGGTTATCATGCCTGACAGGGGCACTGGATGCGCCCCGCCTCCTTTTTTCACTACCACTGGATGTGCGACTTAGTACGAATCAAGGTGTCAACCCAGACCTTATCATCGGTAACGGCCTGAATTTTGATGGCTTCTGTGTTAGGGAACAGGCTAAACCAATCCGTTTTCAATTCGGTGAAGGCTTGTGGGGTTTGGCAAACGAATTGATAGTTCACGGATAAAGTGTTGTGGTTACCCTGATCATGCTCGTCATGGCCGTGGTGTTCGTCATGGCCGTAGTGCTCGTCGTGGTTATGGTGCTCGTCATGACCGTGGTGTTCATTGTGGTCATGGTGTTCGTCGTGGTCATGGTGTTCGTCGTGGCCGTGGTGTTCGTCATGGCCGTGATGCTCATCGTAGTCGTCAAAACTGCTAGTGACTTTGGTCTCGGCAAGCTGGCAATTCGCTGCTTCAGCAAGTTGGAAGCGTTTTCCACCATCACGCAGAAGCGCATAGGCATCTTCGACCGCTTGCTGGTCGGCGGCGTTTTTAGGCTGGTGTTCAAAGCCGACCACATCATTGCCGGGGGCCGTTAACTCAATGAATACGCGCTCACCGTCTTGGGCGAGGCTCAGTGCTACCTCCCCGTGGACGTGGGCATCGAACGACTGATAGCTGGCTTCATCGGCTAATGTTGCTGCAGAGGTGGTCGCGATGGCCATAGTGATAACGCTGGGTAATAAACGAGCTTTCATGTGGTTTCTCCTCGTGAATAAATGAATTAGATAATGAAGGCATTTATTTCACTCGGTGGGGCGCGCGCCGAAAAGGCTATAGCGGTACGATAAGCTCGCTGAGGTTTTGACCAAACGATGAGGGTATTGGCAGCATAGGTGGGCGTCGGTGTCACGATACTGGAAGCCAGTATTGCTGGTGGGATGAGATGACAGACACCACAATGCTCACTGTGGTGGCTCGGAGCTAAGGTGTCGACTTGATGGTGCGCCCACAGTCCGGCTTGGCTAAGCACCAATACAAATAGCAGGTTGACGAGCACTCGCCGAGTCATCCAGACGTCCATGAGGTTATTAAGTAATGTGATAACATAACAATTGTAGCCTTGAACGCCAAGTCTGAAATGAAAGCGCGGGCCTTGCCCGCGATATGATTATTGGTTTACCAGCTCTGTCACCAAGCTGACAACTTGATTCACTTCATCCTCGTTTAGCTTGCCTTCTTTTACAAAACGCACCATGCCTTTGTCATCCAGTACGGCAATCAACGAGCTCTCTTCTTTTAAGCGCCATGCCTCTGCGACACTGCCATTTTCGTCGAGCACAATCGATGACCAGCTAAATTCGCGTTTACTGTCTTCGGCTGACGATTTTACAAAGCCGCCAGTTCCCCACATGGCATCATCTTGATTGATGATGGTGGTGGTTTGATAGCGTGCATCGTCAAAATCCGCGGCGGTAATTGCCGCCATGAGGGGGGCGTTCATTTCTTTGGCGCTACTGCGTCCAGCAATGGCTTGGATCACGCGTACTTTTTCCTGCAACTGTTCGGTTTGCCAAGCTTGATAAACGATATCGTCGCCATTCAAGGTTAGTTCGCCGTGCTCGGCGACCTTGGCTGACGGTAAAGGTGCACCGTTTTGGATCGTGTGCGCCCAACTGGTGCCTGTGAATAACGCAAAAGTGAGAGCAAGTAGGGTTTTATTCATGCTTTATCATCCATGTCTGTGGTCATTATTTGGCATTCGGTGCCAAGTTATCTATGGTTACGCCAGACAGTGCGTTGTGCCAAGTGCCAAGGGTTAATCCGTGCGCGAGATCGGAGTTTTATCCAGTGATCGTCACTTCAAAGCGCGCGTATTGATCTAAGGTAGGAACTTTTCGTGCCAAGTAGGCTCTAATTCTGTGCTTGTCATCAGAATAAGATGGCACTTTGCTTGCTTAGCTTTATACGTGGAGATTGCCAGATAATATTCGGTGCTCCAAGGTGGTAACACATAATTTACCAAGAAACGGTGAAAGAGCGTTGTTACTGTTTCGGTCTGTTCATCAGACTTGGTTGAGAAATAAAGGGATCCCTATGCTTCGCATCTTTCGTCAATATCGACCAACCCAGATTGCGCGATATGTGAAACGATTTTTTAAGGGCCGACTTTATATTGAAGGTGTCGGCGCGTTTGAGTTTGATGGTGGGCGTTTGCTACCTCCAGGACACAGTGATAAACGTGCACTCTCGGTCATGACCGAAGTAAATAAAGAAATTAAATCGATGGCCATCACCGCATAAAAAACGTGCGATGCAGAAAAAACACGTCTAATGACGTGTTTTTTTTATCTCTGAGTTTGCGTGTCTTCAGACTTTTGCGTGCCTTCAGACTATTGTGGCGGGAAGCAAACGCCGGTGCCACCCAAGCCGCAGTAGCCTTGGGGGTTTTTGTGCAGATACTGCTGATGGTCTGTTTCTGCTAAGAAATAAGTACCTGCGGGGGCGATCTCTGTGGTGACGGCATCCGACTTGCCCGCTGCTTTTAAAGCGGCTTGATAGGCGGCAAAGCTGGCTTCTACCGTCGCGCGATCGGCAGGATCACAGTAATAAATGGCTGAACGGTACTGTGGGCCCACGTCATTACCTTGGCGCAACCCTTGAGTTGGATCGTGGTTTTCCCAAAAGATCGTCAATAAAGCGTCCAGACTGGTGACACTCGGGTCAAAAATGACATTAACCACTTCGACGTGGCCTGTTTGACCCGTACAGACATCTTGATAGCGCGGGTGTTGTGTTACCCCACCGCAGTAGCCAACAGAGGTCATGACTACACCTGGTTGTTGCCAGAGTTTGCGTTCCGCTCCCCAAAAACAGCCCATCCCTAAAATGACCTGTTTCTGACCGTTCGCTGGGGCCGTTGTGATAGGTTGCCCAAATACGGCATGTGGCTCGGTGGGCGTGATGGCATCAGCACGATCCGCAATCGCATTATCGGGTTGGCTGAACGAAGATTGCATCGACATAGGCATCCTTTTACTGCTGTGATGAAAAGCGTTATGTGTTGTATGAAACCGCTTTGGGTGTGGACTGATGTGAATGGCGCTAGCATCAAGCCCAGCTCAACGCGTAATATGGCAAGATATCATCAATTTTGTTGAGCGGCACCCTAGTAATGGTTCTCATTGCATGAAGATACGTAAACTCTCCCTTATTGCGATCGCTTTTTTACTGCTACCTAGCTGGGTACGCGCGAGCCTCGACGTTGAGCTCCAAGGACTCGAGGGTGAAGCGCAACAAAATGTAGCAACCTATTTGGCGGCGATCGCGCCCGAAGAACGCGATGGTTCGTATCGGTTTAAGGCGCGTGTCGAGCGCGATGTCCGACAAGCACTCCAGGCAGTAGGCTACTATCAGCCAAAAATCACGCTGAACGCGCCAGAGGGCGATACCCTGGTTGTCTCCGTTAATCCAGGCCCCCCGGTTAACGTGGCGCAAGTCGATGTCGTCTTTTCCGGTGAAGCTGCGATGGATGATGACTTTCATTCGCTTAAAGCGAAAGGACCGCAACCTGGTCATCGGCTCAATCACAGTGATTATGAGTCACTCAAAAGTCAGATCCAGAGCTTAGCCGTGAAAAAGGGCTATTTTGATGGTCGTTTTACGCAAGCCCGGCTCGAAGTTGCGCCTGACCGCCAGCAAGCCTTTATTCGTCTGCATTTTGCCAGTGGCAAGCGTTATCATTTTGGTGCGATCGATTATCAAGGCTCACAAATCCAACGTAAGCGACTTGATACACTGCGAGATTTTTCACCAGGTGATCTCTATCAAGTTACGGACTTAGGCGAGTTTAACCAAGCGTTAGCAAATACGGGCTGGTTTGCCAGTGCGTTAGTCCAAGCGGATATGGAAGACGCCGAGGACAATGAAGTGCCGATCAAGGTGACGTTGACGCCGGAAGCGCGCAACAAGTTTGAAACTGGGGTGGGGTATTCCACCGACATTGGTCCGCGTCTTAAGCTTAATTGGCGTAAGCCTTGGTATAATTCAAGGGGGCATAGCCTGAGCACATCACTGGCGGTTTCTCAGCCAGAGCAAACCCTTACTTCTACCTATAAAGTGCCGCTTGACGATGTTTCACGGGAATATTATCAAGTTCAGCTGGGGTTAAAAAATACAGACCAACGCGATACCACCAGTTTTGAAGCGACGACCTCTGTCTCCCGACACTGGCTTTATGATACCGGCTGGCAGCGCAGTGTATCGCTGCGCTGGCTGTACGAAAACTATAGCCAAGGGCAAGATGAAGATATCGTCAGCGTGGTGCTGCCGGGCGTCAACGTTACCCGAACGCGCGTGCGTGGTGGTCTGATGCCGCATTGGGGAGACAAGCAATCACTGACGCTGGAGGCAGCCGATCCCGCGTGGCTGTCGGATATTAGCTTGCTGCGACTTCAAGGTCGTAGTGCTTGGATTCGCAGTTTAAATAAGAATCATCGTGGCTTACTCCGGGTCGATGGTGGCGTCCTGATTTCCGAGGAGTTTCGTGAAGCACCACCATCATTACGCTTTTTCGCTGGGGGGGATAACAGCATTCGTGGTTATGGCTATGAAACCGTCTCGCCTGTCGATGACAGCGGTCAGTTAAGTGGTGCACGCTATATGTTAACCGGGACTTTAGAATATCAGTATCGTCTTGGTGGCAATTGGTGGTGGGCGTTGTTTGCTGACGGCGGCGATGCATGGACCA
This sequence comes from Salinivibrio sp. MA607, assembly GCF_001996245.1. Lineage (NCBI taxonomy): Bacteria > Pseudomonadati > Pseudomonadota > Gammaproteobacteria > Vibrionales > Vibrionaceae > Salinivibrio > Salinivibrio sp. MA607. The sequence continues at coordinate 81,380 of NZ_MUFJ01000003.1, forward strand.
ACCATTTGTCATGGAAGCGCGCAGCCGGGACAGGCATTCGTTGGTCATCACCGGTGGGCCCGATTCGCCTTGATGTCGCCCATGGTTTTGATAATGACGATGACGACTTTCGTGTGCACCTGACGTTGGGGCCTGAATTATGAGCCGGTGGTTGGTTAGATTAACTTTGATTCTGTTAATCACGATATTTGCGCTGGTAGGTTTGGTGTCCACCACCTTATTTACGCCGATCGGGTTACAAGTTGGAGTGTGGGGGGCACAGAAAGCTATACCTGCATTATCGCTTGAACAAGCCGAGGGCACTTTGCTGACCGGCTTTGAACTTCGTGGTCTGCAATATCAGGATGAGCAAATCCAATTGGCCGCTAATAAGCTGGGGATTGAGATAAAAGGTAAGTGCTTACTTACTCCATCAATCTGTGTCGAACAACTGGCGGCTGAAGGGGTAACGCTTGCGCTTAATTTCCCGCCAAGCGATGACAACACTGCCGCCGAGCCGTCTACCGCGAGGATCCAATCGCCGCTACCGATACATATTAACGCGTTTGCATTCAATGATGTGGCGATTCAGGTGGCGGGACAGGCGATTGACTGGCAGCAGCTTCAAGGCGGTGTGCATGTCGAGGGAGACACCTTAACCTTATCGCCCACAAAGTGGCAGCAGCTGGTGGTTACCCTGCCCACCAACGACAGTGATCAAGAAAACACCGACCGTGCGGTTGGTAAACCTGATAGCGACGCCTCGAGTGCCCCTTTTCATTATCCAGGGCTCCGCTTGCCGTCCATTCATGTGCCGCTAAATATCAATGTTGAGCAATTTAGCCTACGCGATACTCGTATTGACGCCGGTACAGTACATACCTTTTCTTCGTTAGATCTCGTCGGCGCCGTCAAAGGCAGTGCGGTGACGATTGACCATTTTTCGGTGGCCGCCCCTCAGGGCACGGCTAAGCTTTCTGGCGATATTCTGTTGGAAGGTGAGTACCCACTGACCTTAGAAACACAGTTGACCACGAACTTGGCACCGCTCCAAGGGCAAGCATTGTCACTGTCGGCGACGGGGAGTTTAGCGGCTTTAGCGCTGCGCGCTGAGGCAACAGGACCGGTGAATGCCAAACTTGATGGTGAGGCGAATGTCCTGGCACCGAACTTACCTTTTGCCGTGCAATTGGATAGCGAGGCATTGGCGTGGCCGCTGACGGGGGAAGCGATCGCGGCATTACGCGAGCTACACTTTTACGCCGATGGTGACTTATCTGACTATCAGCTCGGCTTACAAACCGGCGTCGATGGCCCTGACGTGCCGACCACCCAGCTGAATTTGACCGGCCAAGGCAGTCTAACGGCGCTGACCCTTTCGCGGCTGGAGGCCAATACACTGGGGGGGAAGGTGGCCGGTCGCGCCAGCGTCGATTGGTCCAGCGTGCCCTTTTGGCAAGCCGAGTTAGGCTTTGCCCATATTCAGCCTCAGCGGCAATGGCCTGAAGTGAATGGTGATCTCACCGGCGCCGTGAGTCATCGTGGGCGCTTAACGCCACAGGGTGGTTGGGATGTATCTATGCCAACCTTGGTTGTTCATGGTGAGCTTGAGCAACTCCCCCTTTCGGTATCTGGCGCGCTCAATGCTCATGATCGTGATGGCGATGGGCAACCTAGCGTTTCTACCTCCGGTCTGACGCTTTCCCACGGCCCTAACCGTATTACTGCACAAGGACAAGTGCGTGACGAGTGGCAAATGGGGCTATCGGTGGATATTGCTGATCTGTCTCAATCATTACCGATGTTAACTGGTGTGATTCGTGGCGATGCGCGTCTGAGCGGGCCCTTTGCCCATCCCGATGCCAAACTGGCCTTCCATGCCAAGCAGTTGCGCTGGCAAGATCTGCGCATCAATCAGCTCACTTTGGACGGCGCCCTGGCCTTAAAGGATACCTTAGGTGGCAACCTGAATGTGTCTGTGCTGGGAGGGCGTTATCAAACGCTGCGTTTAGAGAACTTAGATCTTACCGTCCGCGGTGATGAAGCCGAGCATCAGCTGGATTTACGCTGGCAAGGCGTTCCTACCTCTGGCGTGCTGAGTATTCAAGGTGCGTTGTCGCGCGAGTCCGGTTGGCAAGGGCAACTGCTCGATACGCGGGTGAATGTAGAAGACATTGGCGACATCGTGCAGCAAACCGCGGCGCCCATTGCGTTTACTTTCGCCGATACGCAAACCCAGATCGGCGAGCATTGCTGGCAGTGGCAAGCCACTTCTTTATGCTTATCACAACCGGCCTATATTGGTGAGCAAGGAGAGGTCGTTGCCAATATTGAAGGGTTTGATGCGAAGCAAATTGCGGCGTTCATGCCGCCGGAATGGCACGTTGAAACACGTGCCAATGCAGCCGTTCACGCTCGATGGCAGCCTGACGCCTCGCCAGATGTACGCGCCTCGATTGATATCACCGACGGTGCACTGCGTCAGCAAGCAGAAAGGCCACTAGTCATTGACTGGCAACACGCGAACATGGATGCACGCTGGCACAATGACCAATTACAAGGGGCGCTTGCTCTGACGTTGGATGATGGTGGCACCCTTGCGTCTGGCTTTACCCTAACCGATTTATTGGCCCCTACACCTACGATTACTGGCGACCTTACCGTGACTGCTGTGCAATTGGCCAAGCTTGAGCCCTTACTCGGAAACGATAAACAAGCGGATATGAATGGTGAAGTGAATGCGAATTTACGTCTTGAAGGCCCACTAACGTTACCGCAAGTGTATGGCGGCATGACGGTCAGTGGGCTGCGGATGAAAGGCTTATCGTCACCGGTGGATGTAGATAACGGGCAATTGGCTCTGACGGTTGATGGGCAACAAGGGCAACTGGATGGGCAGTTAATCACGCCTGAGGGTCCGCTAACACTAAAAGGCGATGGCCAATGGCCCCGCATTGATGATTGGCAATTTGGCTTGAATGTATCGGGTGATACGTTACGTGTTAACCTTCCCCCAATGGTAAAGCTCGATGTCGCGCCAGATCTTACCGTTTCTGCGACGCCTGATCAGGTCGCGATTCGTGGTGATATTCATGTGCCTTGGGGACGGATAGAAGTCGAAAATTTACCTGCGTCAGCGGTGACGGTGTCAGACGATACGGTGCTGTTAAACCAAGACTATACGCCAGAAAGTGCAGAACAAGATGAGCCGATGCCGTTTAACCTAGTCACCGATGTAAAGTTAGCACTGGGGGATGACGTTAGTCTCGCAGCCTTTGGTTTAAAGTCGCGCTTATCCGGTGAACTGAATATCAAAAACAATCCGCAAGGTGTATTAATTGTCGGGAATGTCAGCTTACTAGACGGAACGTATCGCTCGTTCGGACAAGACTTGATTATCCGCAAAGGGGAAATCTTGTTTAATGGCCCCGCCGACCAACCCTACCTGCAAGTGGAAGCGATTCGTAACCCAGAGCGAATAGAGGGGGATGTGATCGCAGGTATTCGTTTGAGTGGCCCGGCCGATGATCCGGTGGCGGATATATTTATGGATCCGGCTGGCTCGCAGGCGAATGCCTTATCTTATCTATTGCGTGGCCGAGCGCTGGATGCTGGCGCCGGCGATGCCAATATGACCTCGATGCTGATTGGTATTGGGTTGGCGCAAAGCGGAAAATTGGTAGGAGAGATCGGCCAAGCCTTTGGTGTTGAGGATCTCACCTTAGATACCGCGGGTGCCGGCGACGAACAAAAGGTCGAAGTGTCAGGCTATATTTTACCGGATTTGGAAGTGAAATATGGGGTCGGGATCTTTGATGCGATTGGGGTATTTACTGTGCGCTATCGTTTAATGAAAGACCTTTACCTAGAAGCGGTGTCGGGTGTTGACCAAGCGGTCGATGTGCTTTATCAGTTTGAGATTAAATAAAAAAGCCCGCTGATAGAGCGGGCCTTTACTGTCTCAGTTACACGCTCGATTATTTCTGTGCGCGCTCAAAAGAAGACAGGATTTCGTCTTTTGCGGCTTGTGCATCGGCCCAGCCATCGACTTTGACCCACTTGCCGGCTTCAAGCTCTTTGTAACGCTCGAAGAAATGCGTGATTTGTGCTTTGAGTAGCTCAGGCAGATCGTTCACGTCTTTCACGTGATCGTACTCTTTGGTCAGCTTGCTATGAGGCACTGCGACAACTTTGGCATCTTCACCAGACTCGTCGGTCATTTTTAGCACACCCACTGGACGGCAGCGGATTACTGAACCGGGTACGAGAGGGAATGGGGTTGGAACCAGTACGTCTACCGGGTCACCGTCAAGTGACAAGGTATGGTTTACATAACCATAGTTACATGGGTAAAACATTGGGGTAGACATAAAGCGATCGACGAATACCGCACCGCTATCTTTGTCCACTTCGTACTTGATTGGATCAGCATTCGCTGGGATCTCAATCACCACATAAATATCTTCAGGCAGATCTTTGCCCGCAGGGACCTGATTCAGGCTCATGGAATGTCCTTTTGTTAAATCAAACAGTGTGTGCCAATTATAACCGCCAAGCGTGAAAATAACAGAGGCGACCTACCAGGTCGCCTCGTCATCATAAAAAAGCGCGGCATTCTTTTTGCTAATACGCGTTAATTGTCTTCATGATCAGGATAGGTTTCCAGGTATTCGCCGACTTTATCCACCATATTACTAGAGCCAACGAAGAAGGGAACGCGCTGATGAAGTTCTTTGGGTTCAATGTCCATCACCCGCTGCATCCCATCCGTGGCTTTACCGCCGGCCTGCTCGATAATAAACGCCATGGGGTTGCACTCATACAGCAACCGCAATTTACCATTTGGATAAGCTAGGGTACTCGGGTACAAGTAAATGCCACCTTTTAGCAGATTACGGTGAAAATCGGCCACCAAAGAGCCAATGTAGCGTGACGTATACGGCCGTTTCTCGTCAGGGACGTTTTCTTGACAGTATTTGATGTATTTTTTGACGCCCTGCGGGAACTTGATGTAGTTGCCTTCGTTAATCGAGTAAATCGTTCCCTCTTTAGGAACGGTCATATTCTCGTGAGAGAGGCAAAACAGACCCAGCGATGGATCATAGGTAAAACCATGCACACCATCACCTGTGGTGTAAACCAACATGGTGGATGAGCCGTAAATGATATAGCCGGCAGCCACTTGGCGATGACCCGGTTGCAGGAAGTCGTCTTCGGTAGGGGGGGTGCCGACCGGTGAAACACGGTGATAAATGGAGAAAATGGTGCCGACGGAGACATTGACATCAATGTTTGATGAGCCATCAAGCGGGTCAATCAATACCACATATTTAGCATTACGATTCAGTTGCTTGTTGAAGATGACCGCTTCATCTTCTTCCTCACTCGCGACACCGCAAACGTGGTCGCGAGCCTCCATCGCAGCTTTAAACTTTTCGTTGGCGTAAACGTCGAGCTTTTGTTGTTCTTCACCTTGTGCGTTTTCTGTGCCGATAGCGCCGGCGATGTCGACCAAGCCCGCTTTGTTGATCTCACGGTTGACAATTTTGGCGGCGAGACGAATCGAGGCAAGCAAAGAAGATAAGTCGCCGCTGGCATGCGGGAACGCGTGTTGCTTCTCAACAATATATTCGCCGAGGGTCTTAATGTCGGGCATTCTCAATCCTTAGTGATGATGAACTGTCTTTCTAATTCAATGGCATTTAAGTGGGCAGTGGTCTGCCTCTTGAAATCGTTGTCATTCTAGCGCTCGTGACTTTTTAATCGTACTGAAGAAATGGATGAGGCCAGGGAAGTGTGATCGCGACATAAAAAACCATGTCATATGCGCGCAAGCGATAAGACCCAAGCGTTAATCCAAGGCATAATAATGGCCCGCGTCCAACGGCTGGGTAACCAACAATACAGTGAAGGCCATGCATATTCATATTTTAGGCATTTGCGGCACCTTTATGGGTGGAGCCGCCATGCTGGCAAAACAATTGGGGCACAAAGTGACAGGCTCAGATAGCCAGGTTTATCCCCCAATGAGTACCTTACTCGAATCCCAAGGGGTTGCTATCATTGAAGGCTATGATCCTGCGCAGCTTACACCTAAGCCGGATTTAGTGGTGATTGGTAATGCCATGAGCCGCGGGAATCCCTGTGTTGAAGCCGTACTCAATCAAGGTTTGCCTTACACGTCTGGTCCGCAATGGCTGCATGATTTTTTACTCCAAGACTGCTGGGTGTTAGCGGTTTCAGGGACACACGGAAAAACCACCACCGCCAGCATGCTAGCGTGGATTTTAGAAGACTGTGGTTATCAGCCTGGATTTTTAATCGGTGGCGTGGCCAGCAATTTTAATGCGTCAGCCCGTTTGGGGGATAGCCCGTTTTTTGTGGTCGAGGCCGATGAATACGACAGTGCATTTTTTGATAAGCGCTCCAAGTTTATTCACTACCAACCGAAAACCTTGGTTATTAACAACCTTGAGTTCGATCATGCCGACATTTTTGATGATCTGGCCGCGATCCAAAAGCAATTCCATCATGTGATACGCACCGTACCTGGGATTGGCCAGATTATTGCGCCGTCCGATGATCCCAACGTAGCTGAAACACTCGCAATGGGGTGTTGGAGTGAGTGTGTGTATGCGGGGCCTGATGGCCAGTGGCAAAGCGTGAAAAAAGACGCAGCTGGCAGCCAATTTGATGTGTACTTTGCCGGTGATCTCGTGGGATCGGTTAGCTGGGATTTGGTCGGTGATCATAACGTGCGTAATGCCTTGATGGCGTTATCAGCGGCGCGTCATGTGGGAGTGACCCCGGGTCTGGCTTGTCAATCGCTCGAGAGATTTATCAATACTAAGCGTCGCCTTGAGTGGCGTGGCGAGCGGGCTGGCGTCACGGTATATGACGATTTTGCCCATCATCCGACTGCTATTCGACTGACCTTGGAGGGCTTGCGAGCCAAGGTCGGCGCAGGGCGTATTCTCGCCGTATTAGAACCGCGCTCGAACACCATGAAACAAGGGGTCCATAAAGACACGCTAGCCGCGTCGTTGGCGAGTGCGGACAGTGTGTTTTTATATCAGCCTCAAGGGCTCGATTGGTCGCTCGATGCGGTGGCGGATCGTTGTGCTCAACCTACGCAAATTCACACTGATATAGGCACACTGGTTGTCGCGTTGAGTGAGCAAGCCTTGCCGGGCGATACCGTGTTGGTCATGAGTAATGGGGGTTTTGGTGGTATTCACGATAAGTTGCTCAGTGCGTTGAGTCACAAAGGAGAAAAGCATGACGGATAAGCGTATCACGCTGGCATGGACAGGAGCGTCAGGCGCGCCATACGGCCTACGGTTACTGGAGTGCCTGCTTGCGCAAGATTATCAGGTCTTTTTACTGATATCCTCGGCCGCTCGCGTGGTGCTGGCGACCGAACACGGGTTGAAACTCCCGTCAGGCCCGCAAGCGGCACAGAAAATATTAGCCAAACATCTGCAATGTGATAGCAATAAACTGATCGTTTGCGGTAAAGAAGATTGGTTTTCGCCGGTCGCCTCGGGCTCGGCAGCGCCGAAGAAAATGGTTGTCTGTCCCTGCTCGGCCGGATCCTTGTCTTCGATTGCCCATGGTCTATCCGATAACTTGATTGAACGGGCGGCGGATGTGGTGCTCAAAGAACGGGGGCAATTGTTACTGGTCGTTCGCGAGACGCCGTTTTCAACGCTGCATTTAGAAAACATGCACAAGCTATCGCAGATGGGCGTCACCATTATGCCTGCTGCGCCGGGTTTTTATCACCAACCCCAGTCTATTGACGACTTGGTCGATTTTATGGTGGCGCGCATTCTCGACCACTTAGGCGCGGCGCAAACCTTGGTGCCGCGCTGGGGGTATGATCAACGCCCTCGCGATAAAGCATAATCAATCAGGTTCAGGCAAGGCCTGAACCTTCACTTTACGAGGGTGGCCCTAAACGAGCAGCCAGATATCGACTAAGGTTTGAGTACCATCACATGCATGGTGGCGCCTTCAAGCACTTTCGCGGCCACCGATCCTAACATCATCTTGTTGACGCGAGAACGCTTATGACTTGGCATGACGATCAAGTCGCACCCTAAGCGCTCGGCGGTTTTGATAATCCCTTTGTAAGGCTTGCCTTCTTCAACAGACACCTGGCAGGCCACGTTTTTCGGAACATATTTATCCGCAAATCCTTGCAGATTTCGCTTCATATCACGTTTCATTTTATTGGCAGCTTCTTCAGGGAAATAAGAGGCCACCATGGAGTTATGAATCCCCGGCAGGACTGTCAGAAGATGGAGCTTAGCGCCGGATTGACTGGCCAGCCATGCAGCGTGATCGACCGCCTTATCCGCGAAGCTCTCATCATTTAAATCGACCGGAACCAAAATGTGTTTATACATAGCGATATCCTTTGCTATCAAAAAAAGAAAAGGGCACGCGCCGCGCACGTGCCCCCTGTCATTAGGCTTGGCGGATACGACGGCGTTGATTCCAGCCTAGCAATGCCAAGAGTAATAGTGTCGGCACAAAGACCCATTCTTTCCACGGGCGAATGTTATCCACCGTGACGGTTTTAATTTGCCAATCAAAGTCGATCCCCGCCTTATCGGCATCGCTTCCAAATTGAACTCTATCAACCAGTAATGAGTCATCCTCTTCGCGCAGTATCAAACCGGTATCACGTACCCGTGCATCGCCGCTTTCGAGGCGATTATCTACCGACAAAACCACATGTTTGGAAATCTGATCGCCAAAGAAGTCTTCCCCTTCCACAACCAGTTGCAGCGGTTTTCCGTCAGGCAGTTGCTCGGCTACGCGCATAATTTCTGTTCCTGGATAGCTGGTGGTGGGTGGATAGACTTCATCCCACCAAAAACCAGGTCGAAATAGAGAGAAGGTGATAAGCAACAGCAACACGGTTTCCCACCATTTATTTTTGGTCATCCACCACCCTTGGGTTGCGGCAGAGAAAGCCAGCATCGCAATGGTCGCGGAAATAATGGTCAATATCAGGTGGAAAGGACCGTCGAGGTCGAGCAACAACAACTGAGTGTTGAAGATAAACATGAAAGGTAAAATGGCGGTACGAATATCGTAGGTAAAGCCTTGTACACCGGTACGAATCGGATCCGATTTAGCAATGGCCGCGGCCGCGAAAGCGGCGAGACCGACCGGTGGCGTGTCATCGGCGAGAATACCGAAGTAGAACACAAAAAGGTGCACGGCAATAAGCGGAATAATCAGCCCTTGTTGTGCCCCCAAGGTCACAATGACAGGGGCCATCAGTGTAGAAACCACAATATAGTTTGCCGTGGTCGGTAGCCCCATGCCTAACAGTAAGCTGATCACTGCCGTAAAGAGCAACATCAAGAAGATATTACCGCCAGAAATTAGCTCGACAAAATCAGTCATGACCAAACCAATGCCGGTTAGAGTCACGGTGCCGACAACGATCCCGGCAGCCGCCGTGGCGACACCGATGCCAATCATGTTGCGCGCGCCAGTGACAAAGGCTTCGAGCAGATCAACGCCCCCTTCTCGAATTTCTTCTTTGAAGTTGGTGCGTTGATTAAAGTAGGCGATCAGTGGACGCTGGGTCACTATGATAAAAATCATAAAAATAGTCGCCCAGAACGCCGATAGGCCGGGTGAAAAACGCTCGACGGTCAAACACCAAACCAGCACGCCAATTGGCAGCAAGTAATACAACCCGGAGCGAACGGTAGGGCCTGGCTCTGGCACCTCTGATAAATCCGTGGCCGCTGGATCTTCGGCGGCTTCAGACTTGTAGCGGGCGGAATAGCGCACCAGAAGAACATACGCAATTAGGGTCAGTATGCCGATCACCACGGTGGCCATGACGCCAAATACGTCCTTGGTCCAGCCAATGCCGTAATAGACTGCTGCGCTGAGCACTAATAGCCCAACAAATACCGTCATAAAGGAAAAGAGCTTTTGCAATACCGTACTAGAGTGGCGGCGCGGCAAGCCTTCCATACCCGCTTTACAAGCTTCCAAATGAACGATGTAAATCAGCGCAATGTAGGAAATCAACGCCGGGAGCAGGGCAGCTTTGATCACTTCGACATAAGAAATCCCTACGTACTCCACCATCAAGAAGGCGGCGGCCCCCATTATCGGCGGTGTGAGCTGACCGTTGGTGGACGCGGCCACTTCTACTGCCCCCGCTTTGTGGCTTGGGAAACCAACCCGCTTCATCAGTGGAATGGTAAAGGTGCCGGTGGTCACCACGTTAGCAATCGAGGAGCCTGAGACTAACCCGGACAGGCCCGAGGCGACCACTGCGGCTTTCGCGGGACCGCCGCGCATGTGGCCCAGTAAAGAGAACGCCACTTTGATGAAATAGCCCCCAGCGCCCGCGCGATCGAGTAAGGCACCAAAGAGTACAAACAGGAAAACGAATGAGGTAGAGACGCCCAATGCGACCCCGAACACCCCTTCAGTGGTTAGCCACAGATGCGACATCGCCTTATTAAGGCTGGCGCCTTTGTGGGCAATGACATCGGGCATGTGGGGGCCAGCAAAGGTGTAAAGCAAGAAAACGGCGGCTACCACCATTAATGGTGGCCCTAAAGCGCGTCGTGTTGCCTCGAGCATCAATACCATGCCGATCGCGGCAACACTAATATCGAAGGCAGTATAGGCACCGGCACGATCGGCCAGTTGATTGTAAAATAAGAATAAATACCCGGCGGCTAGGCTGCCGATAAGGGCAAAAATCCAATCTAGAAGAGGTACACGGTCGCGAGGCGATGTTTTACGTGCGGGGTAGGCAGTGAAGGCCAAAAACATCGCGAACGCTAAGTGGAGTGAGCGTGCTTGTGTATTATTGAGGACGCCAAAATCGAGCGCAAAGGGAAGTGGCGACGCATACCAAAGCTGAAAAAGGGACCAGATAAGTGGTACCAGCCAAAGAATACGTCCTGATAGTCCATGTGGTGAGCGCGCACCCGTATCTGCTTGCGCCACCATGTCTTGCACATCAGGAGACGGTTGATGTGTCTTCGTCATGCAGTTTGTCCTTATTATCATATGCACCGCTGATGCGGCGGCAGTGTCCCGAGAAAAGCCTACTTGGCCTATTTCACTGGTGTGGTGATTGGCCAGTCTGCAGCTCACTGCTCCCCGCGTTTTCATTGACCCTCAACGAAAGCGTGGACAGTGTGTTAGCAGCTAAAAACAGATAGTACTAAAAACCGATAGTAACAGAGCGGTACAGAAAAATTAAAAAGATGTTATCGCTTTTGTCTTAGGGAGGGCGCTTCAAATATGAGACAAGGCAGACAGGCAGCGGTGTCACGCTGCCTGATAAAAAAATCAATAATGGTATTCGAACAAGTCACAAATCGCTTCAAATAGCGCTTCTGTGCTGGTACCTCGGGTGGGGGTGATAAAGATCGTATCGTCCCCGGCGACAGCGCCTAAAATGCCTTCGGCCTTACCGAGTGAGTCGAGTAGACGCGCAATCAATTGGGCGGCACCTGGACCGGTATGAATCACGACCACGGCCTCGTTGTAGTCGATTTCCATCACCAGCTCGCGTAACGCGCTGCCAGTGGTCGGAACACCGAGCTCAATCGGCAAGCAATAGACCATCTCCATTTTGGCGTTACGGGTACGTACAGCGCCGAATTTGGTCAACATGCGCGAGACTTTCGATTGATTTATGCCCTCAAATCCTTGAGCACGTAGGGCTTCGACTATTTCGCCTTGAGAACTGAATTTTTCTTCTTTGAGGATCGCTTTAAACGCTCGAACTAATTGGTCTTGTTTTTCTGAGTTACGCATGACGGCAGACTCGTAATGACAAACGAGTAGCTATTTTGCATATACATGCAATCAGGAGCAATCATTGCGCGCCTAAAATGGCGACAATATCACTGTTGTTACGTCTCGGCTAAGCCTTGAACGCACACCGGTTTCGAGGGTGAGCGAAAAAATGAGAGCTTAGGCTGATCATCATCGCCCGAAGCTTGAGTGGGGGTATACCCGGGCATATGATGAAGCAACAGTTCGCACCATTGATGGGCGATTTGTGCCCGAACAGAAGCCGGACCGGATCCGGACAATAAGAAATATCGAAAGGAGAACGACATGAAAGTTGCTGTGATTGGCGCTGCGGGAGGCATTGGTCAAGCCTTAGCCCTACTACTTAAAAATAACCTGCCAGCCGGTTCCGACTTGGCGTTATATGATATCGCACCGGTGACGCCCGGTGTGGCCGTCGATTTGAGCCATATTCCGACCCCCGTGAGCATTAAAGGGTTTAGCGGTGAAGATCCAACCCCGGCGCTAGAAGGGGCCGATGTTGTGCTGATCTCTGCAGGGGTAGCACGTAAGCCGGGCATGGATCGCTCTGACTTGTTCAATGTCAATGCAGGTATTGTTAAGTCATTGGCGGAAAAAATCGCCGATGTGTGTCCAAAAGCCTGTGTTGGTATTATTACTAATCCAGTCAATACCACGGTAGCGATTGCTGCGGATGTCTTAAAAGCGAAAGGCGTCTATGACAAAAACAAACTGTTTGGTGTGACGACGCTGGATGTGATTCGTTCTGAAGCTTTCATCGGCGAGCTTAAAGGAATGGATCCTCGTGACGTCTCCATTCCCGTGATCGGTGGCCACTCAGGTGTGACGATCTTGCCTCTATTATCGCAAGTTAAAGGCGTTACCTTCAGTCAAGAAGAAGTGGAGTCACTGACGCCACGTATTCAAAACGCAGGGACGGAAGTGGTTGAAGCGAAAGCAGGGGGAGGCTCAGCAACCCTATCCATGGGACAGGCGGCATGCCGTTTTGGCCTGTCTTTAGTGCGAGCGTTGCAAGGTGAAGCTAATGTGGTTGAATGTGCGTACGTTGAAGGCCGCGGTGAACACGCACGCTTTTTCGCGCAGCCTGTACATTTAGGTAAAAATGGTGTCGAGGCAATCTTAGACATCGGTGAGCTGAGCGCCTTTGAACAGCAAGCGATGGACAAGATGTTAGACACCCTGCATAACGATATCCAAATGGGTGAAGAGTTCGCCGCAAAATAAACGGCAAGAACGAAAAAAGCGGCGTCCAATTAGGGCGCCGCTTTTTACATGTAGGCACAAGCGTGATAGCGAGGCATCACTGCGGTGAAGTCTGCGCTGACTAAGCTCTGCGTTGCCTAAGTTCTGTGCTGACTAAGTTCTGTGCTGACTAAGTTCTACGTTGACTAAGTTCTACGTTGACTAAGTATTGCGATCAACGGCCAACTTGGCGAGCGCGACTAAGGCTTGTTTGTAGGGCGAATCAGAAAGGCTATCGAGGGCACGGACCGCTTTTTCCGCTTCTTGCTCTGCGCGTTCACGGGTATAAGCGAGCGAGCCACAGGCGTCCATACACGCTAAAATAGCGTCGAGTTTGTCGCGTCCGTTCCCTTTTTCGATCGCGTCGCGAATCATCGCCGATTCAGCGTCACTGCCGTGCTGCATTGCATGAAGCAAAGGCAGCGTCGGTTTGCCCTCAGCCAGATCATCACCGGTTTGCTTGCCCATCTCATCATCTTTACTGGTGTAGTCAATGACATCATCAATGAGCTGGAACGCAGTCCCCAGGTAACGGCCATAATCTTGCAGGGCTTTTTCCGTATCAGTATCCGCTTGGTTGAGAATCGCCCCTATCTGTGTCGCAGATTCAAACAAACGCGCTGTTTTTGAATAGATCACCTGCATGTAACTGCTTTCACTGGTGTCGGGATCGTTACAGTTCATTAACTGCAACACCTCACCTTCGGCAATGACATTGGTCGCTTCACTCATCAAATCAAGAATTCTCAGTGAGCGTAAGCTGGTCATCATCTGAAATGAACGCGTATAAATATAATCCCCCACCAAGACGCTTGCCGCATTGCCAAATAAAGCATTGGCGGTGGCATTACCACGGCGTAAGTCGGATTCATCGACCACATCATCGTGAAGCAAAGTGGCAGTGTGGATAAACTCAATGAAAGCGGCTGCAGTGGTGTGTTTATCACCTTGGTAACCCAATGCACGCGCGGCCAAAATGGCCAACATGGGACGTAAACGCTTGCCACCGCTGTTAACGATGTAAAAACCAAGCTGATTAATCAGCGCGACATCAGAATTGAGCTGAGCGAGTATTTTTTGGTCGACCTGCGCCATGTCATCACTGATCAAGGCTTGGATTGATTTGAAATCCATGTATATATCCGGGCGTTGTCCTAGTTACTTGCCTGCCGAGCTAACGATACACAACTTACCCCATGTAAGGTGTGAGTCACGATCGCTAATACGTACAGACGGTGATGGATCTTTCGTCAGTATCGGCACTAGAGCGGGTATTAAGACTGACATGGTACACCAGATAACGTGTGACGAGATAGCGATCACACCGGTAAAATGTGTGGGAATGAATGCTGAGCAGCTTTTCACCAATTTTCTTGCGTTACCCTCTTGCCTCTAATTAATTTCTACCGTAGAATTCGCGCCCTATTGATGAATTATATGCGCACCCCTTGTTGTTCATAAATGCAGCAGGCCGTGCGGAAATGCGGAGTAAAACATGTACGCAGTTTTCCAAAGTGGTGGTAAGCAACACCGAGTAAGCGAAGGCCAGACTATTCGCTTGGAAAAGCTAGACGTTGAAACTGGCGCAAGTGTAGAACTTGACAAAGTATTGCTAGTGGCAAACGGCGAAGACGTTAAAGTTGGCGCGCCTTTTGTTAGCGGTGCAACCGTAACAGCAGAAGTTGTTACTCACGGTCGCGGCGATAAAGTGAATATCGTTAAGTTCCGTCGTCGTAAACATTCTCGCAAGCACATGGGCCACCGTCAGTGGTTCACTGAAGTCAAAATCACTGGCATCAGCGCTTAAGAGTAGGAGAGAGAAGAGATGGCACACAAAAAAGCTGGCGGTTCCACTAAAAACGGCCGCGATTCAGAAAGTAAACGCCTAGGTGTTAAGCGCTTCGGTGGTGAGTCTGTACTAGCAGGTAACATCATCGTGCGTCAACGTGGCACTAAGTTCCACGCAGGTAGCAACGTAGGTTGCGGTAAAGACCACACTCTATTCGCTCTGTCAGACGGCAAAGTGAAGTTCGAGACCAAAGGTCGTCATAACCGTAAATTCGTTACTATCGAAGCTGAATAAGCTTCAACGCAACGCAAATTTTTGAAGCCCTGCCTTATGGCGGGGCTTTTTATTGTGTCTGGGGATCACCGATCAAGCCACCGCCTCATCACGGTACGCAGATAATCGGCCAACGCTGAAAAATGATCCTAAGATCGATATGATCACCATTCACTAATCTGGGATAAGGCTGGTTGTGAGACGCCATAGGCATTCATAACTGGTGCGGAGAAGTTAGCATGAAGTTTGTAGATGAAGCGATTATTCGCGTCGATGCCGGTGACGGGGGCAATGGTACCGTCAGCTTCCGGCGTGAAAAGTATGTGCCTAAAGGGGGCCCAGATGGCGGCGACGGCGGTGATGGTGGTGACGTTTACCTGCTTGCCGACGAAAACCTGAATACCCTGATTGACTATCAATTTGAACGTTTTCATGCCGCGGCACGTGGTGAGAATGGTCGAGGCGGCAACTGCACCGGGAAACGCGGTGAGGATCGCGTCTTGAACGTGCCGGTGGGGACGCGCGCAATCGATGAAGACACGGGCGAAGTGATCGCAGACCTTACCGAGCATGGTATGCAGGTTATGGTGGCGAAAGGGGGCTTCCATGGCCTCGGAAATACACGCTTTAAGTCCTCGGTCAATCGTGCACCTCGACAAAAAACCATGGGCACGAAAGGTGAAGTACGTGCACTGCGTTTGGAGCTATTACTGCTTGCCGATGTTGGTATGCTTGGCTTGCCGAATGCGGGTAAATCGACCTTTATTCGTGCGGTATCGGCTGCCAAACCGAAAGTGGCTGACTACCCATTTACCACCTTGGTGCCAAGCCTTGGGGTGGTTCGTGTCGCCGCAGACAAAAGCTTTGTCGTGGCTGATATTCCCGGCTTGATTGAAGGCGCGGCAGACGGCGCAGGGCTAGGGATTCGCTTCTTAAAACACCTTGAGCGCTGTCGTGTGTTGTTACACATGATTGATTTGCTACCCGTTGATGGTACCGATCCGGTTGATAATGCGTTTACCATTATTGATGAGCTAAACCAATACAGTGAGAAACTTGCCGATAAACCGCGTTGGTTGGTGTTCAATAAAGTCGATCTGATGCCGGAAGACGAGGCCCAAGCTCAGATTGAGCGTGTGCTTGATGCGCTCGCTTGGGACGATAAGCATTATGCGATTTCGGCGATCAATAAAGCGAATGTGCAACCGCTTATTTATGATCTGATGGCGTCGATTGAGGCACTGCCTGCGCCGAAGCCAGAGGTTGAGCCTGAAGATGAAACCGTCGCCTTTAAATGGGATGATCATCACGAACAACAGCTCAAGCAAGATGACGATAATGATGATGACTGGGATGATTGGAACGAAGACGACTACGACGTCGAGATCATCTACAAGCCATAATCAGACTCACGCCGCTGCCGATTGCAGCGGCTTTTTTTTGTCCGTGATTTAGCGAACAATTGAAGAGACTTTTATTTGCATCAAAGACTGGCATGAGCCAATCGCCAATACTGAAGGCGTCGCAGAGAGAGAAGAGGGATTTTGGGTGACAAAACGACTTACTGAGCCAGAGCAACGCGCGATATCACGTTTAGTGATTGAAGTTGGGCAACGGCTATTACAGCATGGTGCGGAGAGCAAACTTATCAGTGATGTAAGTATCCGGCTCGGTCGTGCGTTAGGGTTAGACAGTGTTGAGCTGTCGTTATCCGCCAGCTCGTTGGTGGTGACCACCTTGAGTCATGGTCATTGTATTACCACGGCAAGACGTAGCCCAGATCGTGGTATTAACATGAAAGTTGTCACAGACATACAGCGGACCGTGATCTTAGCAGAGAAGGGCTTTCTCGACGCGTTAGCGGTACGCAAACGCTTAAGCCGTATCAAACCATTCCGTTACCCTCCTTGGCTCGTTGTTGGGATGATAGGCTTGTCATGTGCCGCCTTTAGCCGGTTAGCTGGCGGCGATGCCGTGGTGTTTGCGCTGACCTTTGTCGCCTCTGCCACCGGCATGCGGGTTCGGCAACTTATCGCCCATCGTCACTTTAACCCTTTTTTGACCTTTGCAGTGACCGCTATGGTGACCACTCTCTTATCCAGCACGGGGACCATCATGGGATGGGGCAATGAGCCTTTTTTGATCATGGCATCATCTGTCTTGATGCTGGTCCCTGGGTATCCCTTTATTAATGCCGTCTCGGATATGATGAAAGGATTTGTGGATATGGGGATCGCACGTTGGACCATGGCGTCATTACTGACCCTTGCCACGGCAATGGGTATTGTGGGGGCGATGAACTTGGTAGATGCATGGGGCTGGTTATGATCTTACTCGTGGCGTTATTGCAAGATATGTTCTTTGCGATGATCCCTGCCGTGGGGTTTGCGTTAGTCTTTAATGTTCCGGTGAAAGCGCTTAAGTATTGTGCTTATGGCGGTGCGGTTGGGCATGGTTTACGCTTTGTTCTGATGGAGTCGGGAGTGGCGATTGAGTGGGCGACACTGGCCGGTGCGACCACGATTGGTTTTCTGGGCGTGTATTGGTCTCAGCGCTTCCTGGCTCACCCGAAGGTTTTTACCGTCGCTGCAATTATTCCCATGATTCCAGGGGTGTACGCGTTTAAGGCCATGATCGCGCTAGTGACGATTAATAACCAAGGTTACAGCCCGGCGCTATGGGCCAGTTTGATTGAAAACTTACTCAGCGCTGGCTTTATTCTCTCCGCGTTGGCAATTGGTCTTGCGATGCCTGGGCTATTGTTTTATCGTCGCCGACCAGTGATCTAATCGAGGAAGGCGAGCGCAATGCGAATTAGTTTAGTGGCCGCAATGGCAAACGACCGCGTGATCGGAAAAGACAATCAAATGCCTTGGCACTTGCCCGCTGATTTAGCGTGGTTTAAGCGTACAACACTGGGCCACCCTGTGGTGATGGGACGTAAAACCTTTGAGTCGATTGGACGCCCGCTGCCTAAGCGTATCAATGTGGTGGTCAGTGGTGATGCGGACTTTGCGCCCGAGGGCGTGACTGTGGTGCGCTCTCCCGAGCAAGCGCTTGAAGTGGTGGCTGGCTATGAAGAAGTGATGGTGATTGGCGGCGGTACTATTTATCAGGCGTTTTTACCTCAGGCTGATCGTTTGTATCTCACCTTTATCGATTTAGACGTTGACGGTGATACCCGTTTTCCAGAATGGGGAACCGGATGGTCAAAAATCGAGGTCGGCACGCATCCCGTGGATGAGAAAAATGCGCACCCTCTTACCTTTACGGTTTGGGACCGCGCTTAACCTTTTGTCTATTCGGCGGGAACGGTAAAGCAGGCTTTGTCTTCCCAACGCAGGAGTGTCAACTTTCCTCCCCAGACACAGCCGGTATCTAGCCCATAAAGTTTGGGCTGAATAGTGCCATTCAATGCCGCCCAGTGACCAAAGACTACGGCTTGCTCAAGCCGTTGGCGATTAGGTACCTCGAACCATGGTACTAAGCCACTGCCTAAGGCTTGATCTGGGGGGAGTTTGCACTGCATATCCAAACGCCCGTCAGGGGAACAAAAACGCATCCGCGTGAAGCTATTAATAATATAGCGATAACGTGCTATCCCGGTCAGCGTAGCATCCCATTGATCAGGGCTGTCATGGTACATATTCTCCAATAACCAAACTTGATCTTCACTCCGCAGAATCGCTTCCACCTCACGGGCGCAGGCGACGGCAGTCGATTTATCCCACTGCGGACTGATGCCGGCATGGGTCAGCAGAAACCCGCCGTCTGGTGCGGGTACATCGCGTATTAGCGGCTGTTGAGCCAGCCAGTTTAATAGTCTGTCTGCGTCTGGTGCATCAAAGATAGGTTGCGTTTTATCTTTTGCTTTGACGGGTTTAACCCCATTGGCGACCGCCAGCAAATGGAGATCATGATTGCCCAATACCAACTTTGCGGATTCACCAAGCTGATAAAAATACCGTAAAACTGCGAGGGAATCGGGACCGCGTGCGACGAGATCGCCGACCGAGTAAAGCGTATCTCGGGCCGGCGAAAAGTCAGCTTCAGCCAATAAAGCATGTAGCGCTTTATCGCAGCCGTGGATGTCCCCGACAAGATAGGTAGCCATATGCCTCCTTGGAGGAGTTAGTGAAGAATGTTGGGGAGCGCGAGACGGAAAGGTGCAATATTGACCTTAAAAGACTGCGCATCTTGATCTTGCATGGTATAAAACCCTTGCATCACCCCAACAGGCGTTTCAATGATGGTACCACTGGTATAGGTATATTTTTCGCCTGCGGCAATCTTAGGTTGCTCGCCGACAACACCCTCACCTTCGATTTCCAACTCCTTGCCATTAGCGTCAGTGATCAGCCACTTTCTTCGCATCAACTGTGCGGGGGCGTCTCCTACATTTTTAATCGTAACCGTGTAGGAAAAGACAAAGCGTTCATGGTCTGGTTCCGATTGGTCTTCCACGTATTGAGTGGCGACGTGGACCTCGAATTGCGCGGGTTCAGTGGCTTGCAAGTCAAGACTCCTGTTTATGATGAGTGATTGGCATCTAACCAATTTGCGAGGCTAGAGAATTGCGCCAGTGTCATGTTCTCTGGACGTAAACTGGGATCGATTCCGAGCTCAGTTAAGGTGTCAACATCGACCAGCGATTTGAAACCGTTCCGGATAGTTTTGCGGCGTTGATTAAAGCCTTCACGACAAACACGTTCCAACCACGACAAATTAGTGACTGGATGCGGTAAGGTTTTATGTGGGACGAGGCGAACGACCGCAGAATCGACCTTGGGCGCTGGCTTAAAGGCGCTTGGCGGTACTTCCAGCACGGGCACCACTTTGCAGTAGTATTGTGCCATGACCGTGAGGCGGCCATAGGCTTTAGTGCCTGGGCCTGCGGCCAAACGTTTTACCACCTCTTTTTGTAGCATGAAATGCATATCCTGTACGTGGTCAGCAAAGGAAAAGAGATGAAACATCAATGGAGTGGAGACATTGTACGGTAAGTTACCGAAAATGCGCAGAGGTCCCTGGTTTGCCAGCTCAGCGAAATCAAACGCCATGGCATCGGCTTCATGAACCGTCAGCTTTGGTCCCATAAATGGATGGCTTCGCAGGCGCGCGGCAAGATCGCGGTCGAGTTCGACCACGTTGAGGTGATCGACTTGTTCGGTCACCGGTTCGGTCAATGCGCCTAAACCCGGGCCAATCTCTACCAGGTTTTCACCAGATAAAGGATTGATTGCCGCGACAATACCGTCGATGACATACGGGTCGTTTAGGAAGTTTTGTCCGAAACGTTTTCTGGCACGGTGGCCTTGATGGACTTTATCGCTCATGCTTTGCTATCTACTAATTCAATGGCGTGGGAGATGGCCGTCCGCAGGCTTCCTGTATCCGCCGTACCGGTACCCGCTAAATCCAATGCGGTACCATGATCTACTGATGTTCTAACAAATGGGAGGCCCAAGGTGATATTCACCGAGCGCCCAAATCCTTTGAATTTTAACACAGGTAAGCCCTGGTCGTGATACATCGCTAAGACAGCGTCGGCGTCTTGCAAATATTTATCCTGAAAAAGGGTGTCGGCGGGCAGTGGGCCAATAATATCCATGCCTTGTTGGCGTAACTCATCAAGCGCTGGCTCAATGATGTCGATTTCTTCTCGACCCAAGCAGCCGTCCTCTCCCGCGTGCGGATTGAGACCGCAGATATAAATGCGCGGTTGCTTAATGGCGAATTTTTGTTGTAAGTCTTGATGCAAAATCGCAATGACGTCATGCAAGCGCTCACGGGTAATAGCTTTAGCCACATAGGCGAGTGGGATGTGCGTCGTCACCAGCGCGACACGTAAGCCTTCGGTGGCCAGCATCATCACCACTTGGTTGACGTTGGCGTGTTGGGCAAAAAACTCAGTATGACCGCTGAAGGAAACGCCGGCGCGATTAATGATCCCTTTATGGACAGGCCCGGTGACAACCGCTGCAAATTCGCCGGTCATATTGCCTTCTGCCGCACGAGTCAGCGTGTCGAGCACATAGCGACCATTGGCCTCATCTAACTGGCCTGGCACAACATCTGCGCCCATCGGGATATCTGCAACGACCAGCTCCCCTGCTTGATGAGGGCGAGGCCGTGCTGATGGGTCATAGTCCCGCAAACTCACGGCGAGATTGAGCGCCTTAGCTCGCGCTGCCAGCATCTGTTTATTGGCGATAGCTACCAGCTGATGTGGCCAAGAGAGCAGGGCCATTGCTAAGACCAAATCCGGACCAATGCCCGCCGGCTCGCCAGGGGTGATCGCGATACGCTCAGCTGTCATCATTGATCACCTCAACATAGGCACCCGCGCGCAGCTCTTGCAGCCAGGCTTGCGCTTCTTCATTAAATTTGCGGTTAAACAGCATACGGTAAGCACGGTTTTTAACCGCCGCATCGGTTTTATCGACATCGCGACGATCGGTCACTTCAACCACATGCCAGCCATGCACGGTCTTAAAAGGCTCACTAATTTGACCTTTTGGCAAACTATCGACTTTGGCTTTAAACGCGGGCACATAAGCTTCTGTGGTTGACCAGCCTAAGTCTCCCCCGTTAACGGCAGAGCCCGGGTCATCACTGTATTGTTTGGCAAGGTCGGCAAAGGTTTGTTCGCCACGCTCGATTTGTGCAATCAGCTGATTGAGCTCTTTTTTCGCTCCTTTATCACTGAGTACGATCGAGGGTTTGATCAAAATATGGCGGGCTTTAACTTCGGTAACGGCGACCGTTTCCAAACCTTGCACATCATCGATTTTCAAAATATGAAAACCCACACCACTGCGAAATGGCCCGATAATAGCGTCTTTCCCTTGGTTGGTGATTTGGTCGGCGAAAATCGTTGGCATTTCTTCTAGGCGCAACCAGCCCCAATCACCGCCATCAAGTGCTTTGGGTCCCTTAGAATATTCCATCGCCAGCTCCGCCACGTTGCCGCCATGACGTAATGTATCGACTAAGCGATACGCTTGCTTTTTCACCGCGTCACGTTCAGCTTTGTCCGCGTCATCATCCAATTTGAGTTGGATATGAGAGAGCTTATAACGCACTTTTTGCATCTGCTGTTCGTTAAGCTGACTGGCTAATGTCTCAACTTCTTGCGGCAAAATGCTAATACGGCGGCGTACCTGTGCATTGCGCGCTTCTGAAATCGTGAGCTCTCGGCGAACTTGCTCGCGATATTGATCCCATGCGATCCCTTGCTCTGCCATTTTGTCGCGCAGAGCACTCACACTGACCGATTGCTCTTTAGCAATATTTTTGATCGCTTGTTGTAACTGGCTGTCGTCAATTTGGATGCCTAGTCGCTTTGCTTCCTGTAGCTGTAGTTCTTCAACAATGAGTCGCTCGCGCATCTGCTCTTCAAGAACGTCTTGAGGCGGTAATTCACGATCTCCGTTGGCCGCATTACGGGTGACCGTTTGGCGCATGGCCGTCATTTCACTGTTCAGCACCACACCATCATTCACAACGGCGATGACGCGATCTAGCTCTTGAGGTGCTGCTTGGGTTAAGGGGGTCAGCAACACTAAAACGCCAGTGATGAGGGCGTGACTCCATTTGTTCATGCTTTGTCCACTTTTTTTCATAGGTTCAACAGTCCAGACCACAATAAGGCGTGTTAGTTCTTTAATGCAAAGGGATCACGATAACCCAGAGCGTTGCCTGAGTCAGTGTTAAAGTTAAAGCCACTGTCAGCTCCCAATCCGAGTAAGCTGAATGACAAGGTAACATTGTTGTCGTAAACCGGATCGGCGTTAATATCAGCGCGCGACATTAAGTACTCGTTGTAACTTAACCCGACGACCCAACAGTCTGAGCGATAGGTGAGGCTAACTTGGTTTTCCAACATGACATCTTGGGTCAGGTCGCGCCAATATTGGCCTGTAAAACTTAGCCCGCCGCCGAGAGGAAACCCAGTGACGACGCCAGCTTGTGAGAGGCCATCATCGGTGAGCCGGCTGATGTCTCGGTTTGGCAGCGTCGAGACAATATATTCCTGTGCGACGTAGCGATAACTGGTTTGTGCATAAAACTGGCCGCGGCGATATTCAGCAATCGCGTTACCAAACTGCATTTCGCGTAAGTTGCTGTCATATTGCATCGATGCGCGGACAAACAAGTTGTCATCAATGTTGGCTTCCCCTTCTAACGCCCAAGACGAATAATCAAAGGTTTCTGCATCTTGGTTAGACGGTTGGTCAAAGTAGTAAATTTGCCCAAAGGACAAATTCAGACGCTCTTTATATCCGCCATCGTAAAAGCGGGTCGTCGCGCCGTAGGTGAGTTGGTTTGCCGGATTAATGTAATCAATGCTACTGAATTGATTACCGCGAAATAGGCCGTAGTAGTCGGTTTGCAAGCGTGCGGTATCATAACCGCCGCCACTAAAGTTGACCGGGTTATAGATACCGTCTTGATCCACATCTTTAATATACAAATACTGGACTTGCGGCTCGATAGTTTGGCTGAAATGACCGCCCATGGCCCAGAAGTTACGCTCTAGGACAACGCCAGAGTGCAGGCGCAGAGTCGGGATTTTTCGCTCGACTGAATGACTTAGCTCCGCATTAGATTCTGCATCCTGGATGGCGCTATCAAATCGCTGATCATAGTGCGTATACAGCATGCTGGCTTCCGCCGTAGCATTAAACCAAGGGCGGGTATATGGCAGCGTTAGGGTCGGGGCTAAATGTGTCCGGGTGGCTTCGGGTTTATTGGGGTCATCGTTAGCAAATACACTAAATTGCGCAGGCACACTAATATCGAGCCAGTCCGTGACTTGTGGCGCGTAATAGTTAAGATCCACTTGTGGCATCAAGCGATAGACACGGGTGCCTTCTGTTAGCGCTTGGAAGTCACGAACACGAACTGTACTGTTCCAATCTAAACCGCGATAACTGATCTCGCCTGTTTGGAGTAGCGTGTTGTCTTCCCGTTTACCCACATTAGAGTCCAGGCTCTGAAAGTAAGCGATATCACTGACTTTGCTGTAATCTGCTTCGTAACGCCAGTGACCTTGTACACCGCTATGTTGCCAATTGAACCCCCAACGTGAATCGAGCTCGGGGTTGAGTTGATCGTCAGGCAGGTATTCAGAGTAAAGCGACCCGCTTCCTATTGGCGTAAGGTAGCGAATATTGGTCTTTAATTGAACGCCTCGCTCAGACATATATTTGGGTGTCAGTGTGGCATCCAGTTGCGGATGGATATTCCAATAAAACGGCGTTTCCATCTCGATGCCATCACGATCACTCCAGGTAAGCGACGGATACAAAAAGCCTGTCAGCCGACCTTCTTCTACCGGTACACGCAAATAAGGCAGATAAAAGATCGGGACGTCCATTACCTCAAATCTAGGGTGGTAAAGATCAGCAAATAAGCTGCTGTCTTCTTTCTCAATTTTTGAGGCAGAAAAACGCCAGCTTTTATCTTCATCTGGACACGTGGTATAGGTGCCATCCTCAAGCTCGTAGAAGGTGGTGCCGTTTTTAAACACCCGTTTCGCCTCGCCCCGTCCTGGGGTACATAGCATCTTATACTGGGCGTTATTCAGCGTGGTGTCTTCGCTTTCGAGGTTGGCTTGTAGATAATCTGATGTCACCATCATCTGGCCATCATTGAATACCACATCTCCTTGTGCCGTAACGATCCGCTCTGGATCGCGTAAGGTTGCGGTATCGGCCGTCATCTTTCGGTGGCCTTGCGTGACTTCGACATTGCCACTATAGATGGCTTTGTCGTTGGTCTGCGCCTCAGCACGATCTGCGACCACACGAATGGGGGCGTTATTCACATCCTGTGTCTGCTCGCTGGCCGGAACGCACTGGGCCTCCTTGTCAGAGCAAGGCTGAGTCGCTGGGTCTGTGTTGGCAAACACAAGGGCTGGGCCGTAGAGCGCCAAGCTGATCATGGTGGCTAAAAAGCTACGTGCAGTCGGTGACATTGAAGAAGACATTCCTGTTTTATCTGATTGCGTGGTGTACACGAAGGCAACGCATCAGTATGCTTTGGCTGCAAAATGCGATTATCATAAATCAATTTGCGCCCGGCATCACCTTTAAATGTGCAGGGTGTGAAACTAGCAATGAGACCATGGCATGCGACTAAATGGCAAGGTAATTGGGGCAATTCTCGGCACATTGTTGGGAGGCCCAATCGGTTTTCTTCTTGGCCTTTTCTTAGGTCATCAGTTTGATAAAGCGAAACAGCGCGCGCGTTTCGGCGGTTTGGGTGGCCAAGGGCCACAAGCACAACGTGTTTTTTTCCATGGCACCTTTGCCGTGATGGGACATATGGCGAAAGCTAAAGGGCAGGTGACGCAACAAGAAATTCAGCTCGCCAGCTTATTGATGGATCGCATGCAGTTGCAAGGTGAAGCCAGGCAATTGGCCCAGCAGGCGTTTCGCGAGGGAAAAGACAGTGACTTTCCGCTGGATGAAACCCTCAACGGTATTCGTGCCTTAAGCCAGGGGCAACGTGATTTATCGCGTGTCTTTTTGGAAATGCAGATACAAGCTGCGTTTGCCGATGGTGAGATCCATCCTAAAGAGCGTGAACTTTTGTATGTAATTGCCGAAAAGTTGGGCTTTTCGCCACAGCAACTGGAACAGCGCTTGCGAATGCAAGAAGCTGCGTTTCGCTTTAGTCAAGGCTATCAAGGCGGCTGGCAGCATCAATCCGATGGCCCCGGTGCGCCGCCGCAGCAGAATGAAATCGACGATGCCTATGATGTGTTAGGTGTTGACGCTTCTGCTTCCTCTCAGGAGGTGAAAAAAGCGTATCGGAAACTGATGAATGAGCATCACCCCGATAAATTGATGGCGAAAGGTTTACCGCCAGAAATGATGGAGATGGCGAAAGAAAAAGCGCAAGAAATCCAAAAAGCGTACGACGTAGTGAAAAAAGCCCGCGATATATAGCGGGCTCGTTAGGTTGATTAATCGTCGCGATCATCAATCAAGCGCATCAATCAGGGTGTGTTGTGGTGCACCACGAAAGAACCCATCAATGTTGGCGATCAGCTGTTGTGCCAGAATGTGAACGGCTTCGTCAGCGCCCCAAGCAATATGCGGGGTGACAATAAGGTTGGGTAATGATGCTGCAACTAACGGATGTGCGTCGGGGGCGGGCTCTTGACTGAGTACATCCAAGCCAGCACCACCAATTTGGTCGCGTTTTAACGCATATAACAGGGCATGTTCATCCACGAGATCGCCGCGCCCAGTATTAATCAAAATGGCATGCTGTGGCATCTTGGCCAACACATCTTGATTAATCAGATGTCGGGTTTTGTCGGTTAACGGGCAATGCAGCGACAGCACATCAGCCTGTTGAATCACCTGTTCAAAGGGCTGATAGCCTGGCCGGCAATGGCTCGCCCCTTGATGCTCGGCAAACATGACTTTCATGCCAACGGCCTGGGCCAATTGCCCGACCGCTTCTCCTAGTGCGCCTTTGCCAATAATCCCTAAGGAACTGCCAGCGACACTGCCTATCGGGTGAGTAAAAAAGCAAAACTGGCCCCGTTTTTGCCATTCACCTTGACGCACATCGGCATGATAACCCATCAGCTGACGTTTCAAGGCATAAATCAGAGCCATGACATGCTCGGGCACGGATTGGGTGGCATACCCTTGTACGTTGCAGACTTGTACGCCGTGTGCCTGACAAGCCGCTAAATCGACATTGTTGACCCCGGTTGCCGCGACCGCGATCAGTTTTAGCTTGGGAAGTGCAGTCAGTATTGCTTCATTGATCACGACTTTATTGGTGATTGCCACATCGGCATGTTGCAGGCGATCGATCACGTCACCGGGAGCGGTGGCAGGGTAGGATTGCCAATGATGGGGGTGATGAAGCGTTGGCAGCGTAATGTGAGCAGGAATGGTGTCTCTATCGAGAAAAACCACCTTGATGGGGGTGTGATGAGCCATGTTGATCTCCGTGTCTCAATGCATGGCCCTAGAATGTGAGATTAGTAGCTTTTCTGCAAACCTTAATGGTCAGCCTGTGAGGTTAGCAGGCGCAAGCTGATACTCACTCGCTAGTCGATTATCCGGCATCTGCGGATAAAATGTGCAGGGCGCTTGAAAGTGCATCGGCGTTTCAGTGACAGGATGCAAAATGCTTAATTCTGCGGCATGCAAATGAAGGCGAGAGGCATACTCAAAAGCTTCTGGCAGCGCATAAAACTCATCGCCGACAATCCCATGCCCAAGGGCCTGCATATGCACACGGAGCTGATGAGAGCGGCCGGTGAGAGGATACAATGCCATTAAGCTTGTCTGTGCATGCTGATGCAAACAGCGGTAGTGCGTTTGCGAGGGCTTGCCGTGTTCAAAACAGACCTTCTGTCTGGGGCGATTGGGCCAGTCGCAAATCAAGGGCAGATCGACATTTCCCTCGTCGTGTATAGGGTGCCCCCACACTTCGGCGTAATACAACTTGGTGGGCACGCGCTCGCGAAATTGCGCTTTAAGGTGTCGCTCAGCGGCTTTGTGCGCGGCAAACGCCATGACGCCAGAGGTCGACATATCTAAACGATGGACCAGCTCTGCGTCCGGGAATTCGGCTTTAACCCGTGACCACGCACTGTCGTAATGCGCAGGATCACGGCCAGGGTTAGCCAATAATCCACTGGGTTTATTAATTACCACCAGATCGGCATCTTGATACAAGATATCGAGCCAAGGTGTAGTGGGAGGATGATACTCAATGATTGCCATATAAGGGTTCGGGGCCGGCTGGCCCCGCCTTCGTTCAAAGGGTGATTATTGGTGGCTGACCACAATCAAACGCAGGGCGTCTAAATCGACTTGTGCGTGTTGAATATGATGCGACAAGGTACTGATCTG
Source organism: Salinivibrio sp. MA607 (assembly GCF_001996245.1). NCBI lineage: Bacteria > Pseudomonadati > Pseudomonadota > Gammaproteobacteria > Vibrionales > Vibrionaceae > Salinivibrio > Salinivibrio sp. MA607. Next base: position 109,397 of record NZ_MUFJ01000003.1, read on the forward strand.
ATCCCGTAGTGCGTCGAGCTCATCATCACGAATATTGGGGTTAACCGTTTTCAGTGCATCGAGCCGTGCTAAGGCCTGATTCAGCTCGCTGTCCATCTCTTGGTGGGCGGCCGTTTGAATCTCAGACAAGGCTTTTTGGGCCAGCGGTTCGCTTTTCTCAATCAGCTGGTGGACTTGGGCTTGAACCGAGTTGACCATTTTACTGCCTAAATGACGATTCACCGGGCTGAGCTGGCGATGAAACGATTCAAACTCAACGTTGGCTGAGAGATCATTGCCGTTCGCATCCAAAAGCAACCGCACCGGCGTTTGCGGTAAAAAGCGATGAATACCCGACGATTTAGGGGCTTGTGCATCAATGGTGTAAATCAGTTCAACAAACAGGGTTCCCACAGGCAGCGCTTTGTTTTTGAGCAAAGAGACCGCGGTGGTGCCGATGTTTTCGCTCAGCAATAAGTCGATACCGCCACGCACGATCGGGTGCTCCCAAGAGACAAACTGCACATCTTCGCGACTGAGTGCCGTATCGCGGTCGAAGGTCAGTGTGCACCCATCCGTTGGTAGGCCAGGGTAACTGGGCACCATCATCTGCTCCGACGGCTTGACCACGATGGCGTTTTCACCTTTGTCATCTTGATTAACGCCGATGGTATCAAACAGACCGAGCGTGAAGGTGACAAGGCCCGTATCGCCATCTTGATCGGCGATGGTTTGCGCCAGCTGCTTGGCAGCCTCCCCGCCGTGTGAGTGCATCTCGAGCAGTTTATCGCGGCCTTGCTCCATTTCTGCTTTAAGGCGTTGATTCATGGCGGCGCTATCGTGAATGAGCGTATTTAGCGCATCATCATGTTGATTATTGGCTAACAGGGTTAACAATGTCTCGCCATACTGCTCAAACACCGCACGGCCGGTTGGGCAGGTATCCTCAAAGGCATCAAGCCCTTCGTGATACCAACGCGCTAAAATGGTTTGCGCTGTGCCTTCAAGGTAAGGAACGTGAATGGCAATATCTTGACGCTGACCAATACGATCAAGGCGACCAATGCGCTGCTCGAGCAAGTCGGGGTTCATCGGTAAGTCGAACATCACCAGCTGATGGGCAAACTGGAAGTTCCGGCCTTCTGAGCCAATTTCAGAGCAAATCAAGACTTGAGCCCCGCCTTCCTCTTGGGCAAAGTACGCTGCCGCTTTATCACGCTCAACAATCGACATGCCTTCATGGAACACGGTGCCACGGATCCCCTCACGCTCGCGCAAGGCCTGCTCAAGCGTCAGTGCGGTTTGCGCGCGTGAGCAAATGATCAGTACTTTGTCGCGACGGTGGGTTTTTAAATAATCCAGCAACCAATCGATACGTGGGTCAAAGCCCCACCAGCTGGCACTATCGCCCTCAAACTGCTGATAAATATCTTCAGGATAAAGATTTTGTACCGCTTTTTGTTCGCTCGAGCTTGTGCGTCCCATCATGCCCGCCACCCGCATGGCAGTTTGATACTGGCTCGGTAACGCCATAGGGTGCATGTGCAGATGCCGGCTAGGGAAGCCACTGATGGCAGCCCGCGTGTTACGGAACAAAACGCGCCCGGTACCGTGGCGATCCATTAAATCATCAATCAGCTGTTGGCGAGCGGTGTGCTTGGTTGCATCATCATCGCTATCAATAGCGCTGAAGCGTTCATCAAGCTCGTCACTTTGCAATAGCGCCCGAATGCTACGTTGGGCATTATCACTTAACGGGGCATCGGCAAGTAGCGCTTCAACCGCCTCGGCGACAGGGGCATATTGTTCGGCTTCTTCAACAAAGGCGTCATAATCATAAAAACGATCAGGGTCGAGCAGGCGTAAACGCGCAAAATGACTTTGCTGACCTAACTGCTCAGGGGTCGCGGTGAGTAACAACACCCCAGGGGTATGCTCAGCAATGCTTTCGATAATCTGATATTCACGGCTCGGTGCCGTTGGTGTCCAGGTTAAATGGTGTGCTTCGTCCACCACCAATAAGTCCCAATGGGTGTCACAGACTTGCTCGACGCGACGCCGGTTTTTGCGTAAAAACTCCAGTGAACATAACACCAGTTGCTGGGTATCAAATGGGTTGGGTGAGTCAGCAAAGGCCTCGACACAGCGCTCTTCGTCAAAAATAGAGAAGTGCAGATTAAAGCGGCGCATCATCTCGACCAACCACTGATGCTGCAAGGTTTCTGGAACCACGATCAGTACCCGCTCGGCTTGGCCTGCAAGCACTTGCTGGTGAATGATCATGCCCGCTTCAATGGTTTTCCCTAAGCCGACTTCATCCGCGAGCAAAACCCGCGGTGCGTGACGACGACCCACCTCATGGGCAATGTAAAGTTGATGAGGAATTAATCCAGCACGCATCCCCGTCAACCCCCGTAGAGGGCTACGCAACTGCTGATGCTGATTGGTTAACGCCCGATAACGCAACGCAAAACGATCCATGCGGTCAAGTTGACCGGCAAAGAGTTTGTCTTGCGGCTTGTTAAAGCGGATCTGATGGCTGAGTAAGATTTCACGCAGCGAGACTTCGTCTTCCTCGGTGTCTTCGCGATAGCCGTAATAGGTCAACACCCCGTCGTTTTCTTCAACGCGCGAGACGGTCATGGTCCAGCCCTCGTGACTTTCTACCTCATCGCCGGGGTTGAACATCACCCGAGTCACGGGCGCATCATGGCTGGCGTACAGCCGTGTTTCATCACTAGCAGGAAACATTAGGGTCACGGTACGGCCATCAACGGACACCACAGTGCCCAGTCCAAGATCATGCTCCGTATCACTGATCCAACGTTGTCCAAGCGCAAATGACATAAGGGAAAACCTCTGAATTAACTCGATTGTCGAAAGACTCGGTGCCGCGCAAACGCAACCCGATTAAATAGTGTGTTATTCAGTGTGGCACTGAAAAAATTGGTCGCCAATAGTACTCGAACTTGTGAGGAGGGTCACGATGAAACTCCATCAATCGCGGCAAAGATCGTCTTGACATACAAACGTCATCAACGCGCGGCAAAGATGAAAACGTGAACTGGCACAATCAAACAAGTTGGGCGATGCGCAACGGCCAGGTCTATGCTTACTTTAAGCGCTGTCATCGACAGTGAATTGCCGACACAGGAGGTGCCTATGGGCGACGCCGACCGGAAGCTGTTTGTATTAGACACTAACATTCTCCTCCACGAACCTTTCGCCATCTATTCCTTCCAAGAACACGATGTCGTGATTCCTATGACCGTCCTCGAAGAGCTTGACCGTATTAAAGATAGCAAGCGTGATGTCTCTCGGGATGCCCGTGTGGCGATTCGTGCCTTGGAAGATATCTTTAAAGAAGCCACACCCGATGAAATTGGCGAGGGTATTGTGGTTGGTAAAGGCGATGCGACGGGTACCGTCTCCATTCTGGCTGATTTTGAGATTAAAGAAACGGTCCATGCCTTTGCCGATAAAGCGGGCGATAATCGCATTTTAAATGCGGTGTTATACCTTCAAACCAAACGCTCACCGCGCAAAGTCGTGCTGGTGACCAAAGATATCAATATGCGCCTGCGCGCCAAAGGGGCGGGGGTGATGTATGTCGAGGATTACCGTACCGACCAACTGATTGATGATGTTCGGTTGCTCACCAAAGGCTTCCATCAATGTGCGGGCAGTTTTTGGGATAAAGTGGGGCAATGCGACAGCCAGGCCTATGGCTCCGAAACACGCCACACATTACCGGCTGAGCTATTAGAAACGCCTTTTGTGAACCAGTACTTATTGGATGAAAGTGACGACTTCGCCGCACGAGTACAAGCCATTGATGGTGATAAAGCGATCATCAAAGATCTCAGTCGAGAGCGATTAATGCACCGTGCTGCTTGGGATGTTAAACCGAAAAATATCTACCAAGGCATGGCAATGGATGCGTTGCTTGATCCCACGATTGATCTAACCATTCTGACAGGGCCTGCAGGCTGTGGGAAAACGATTTTAGCCATGGCTGCGGCATTAGAGTTAGTGGTAGAAAAGGGCATGTACGATAAGATTATCGTTACCCGTAATACGCCAGATATTGGCGAGTCGATTGGTTTTCTCCCCGGGACAGAAGAAGAGAAAATGCTGCCATGGCTCGGCGCAGTGACCGATACCCTCGAAGCGTTACACATGAATGATGAATGCACTGACGGTTCGATGCGCTACATTATGGAAAAAGCGAATCTGCAGTTTAAATCGATTAACTTTATGCGCGGACGCTCGATTCAAAACGCGTTTGTGATTTTGGATGAGTGCCAAAACCTGACCGCCTCTCAGCTTAAAACCATTATCACCCGTTGTGGGGAGGGGACTAAGTTAGTGTGCTCGGGGAACTTAGCGCAAATCGACTCTTCCTATTTGACACCTGTAACATCCGGACTGACTTACATTGTCGAGCGGTTTAAAAACTTTGAAGGCAGTGCGTGTGTGTACCTCAATGGTGTGGTGCGAAGCCGGCTGGCTGAGTTTGCCGAAGAGAACCTTTAACCATCAAGGTGGCGGCCTCTATGCCGCCACTGATGGGGTTACGCCGTGACACCGATATAATCACGCATGATGGCTGGCGGTGTTTTGAGCGTATCAACCGGATCGTGAAGCTGGATTCGGCCATTATCGAGATAGATAAATTGATTGGCGATCGCTTGTGCATCGTCTGGATGGTGAGTGACCATCACCACCGTCGTGCCTTGTTCTTGAGCGGTACGTTTGACCAAGGCTAACATGTCTTGTTTTAGCGCCGGATCAAGTGCCGAAAAGGGTTCATCGAGCAGTAATAAAGGCTGGTTGCGTGCGATGCTTCTCCCCAAGGCGATGCGTTGGCGTTGGCCGCCCGATAGTTGGCTGGGTAGACGAGATAAATAATCGGTCAACCCTACTGCGTGTGCAGCATGGCGCACGGCCTCTTGCTGTGTGGCCGTGAGTTTAAGCGAGGGAGACAAGCCAATTGCCATGTTGTCGAATACTGACAAATGGGTAAATACGTTGTGCTCTTGAAACAAGATAGACAGTGGCCGCTGGTGGGCGGGCGTCGTGGTGACAGGCTTGCCATCAATGGTGATCTCGCCACTATCTGGCGCGATCAGCCCAGCAATCAGTGATAATAAGGTGCTTTTGCCTGCACCGCTGGGCCCGAGCACAGCCACAATCTCTCCAGGGGCTATTTGGGCATCAAAGATCATCCAATCTTGCTGGTAACGATAGTGGACATTGGAAAGCGTCAGCATGCGTGTCTCCATTGGATCAGACGAGTGATTAGGGCATAGCAACCCAAACTGGTAAGCAGTAATAGCATGGCAGCGGCAGCGCCTGCGTCCATTTGGTAGCTCCCCATCAAGCGAAACAAATAGAGCGGCAGGGTTTGAAAATTTTGGCTACCAAAAAGTGCGATCGCACTAAGATCGCCCATCGATAACACAAAACTCACCGCCACGCCGCGCGCGATCGGGGCGCGTAAACACTGCCATTCGATAAGACGTAGACGGTTGACACCTTTTAGCCCCAAGGTAGCGCAAAGATTGTGATAGGACTGGGCAAGTTGATAGGCGGGCGCGCTCAGTACTTTTATTAAATAGGGCAACGCCATCAGGGCGTTCACGGCCATCACCAACCACAGCGCCAAGCTGAATACATCGCTAAACTGGCGAAACAGTAAAAAAAGCCCGGTACTGAGGACAATACTGGGTACCACTAAAATCATCGCCCCTAACGTTTCAATGCCATTCGCTTGTTTCTTACGCCCGTTCAAGCGCCAATGACGACTGGCTAAGATGACAGAGGTGGCCAACACGAAGGCCAAGACGATTGCTCCGGTAGCGATAAGCAGTGAATGCATGGTGGCTTGCCATAATGCCGTGTCGCTCAGCACAATTAACGCGCTAGGGTTAAGGCCACGCGCGATCACAACCCCGAGAGGTGGTAGAACCAACAATAAAGTCAGCGCAATCCAGAGACTGTCCCAACACTTCGCCGTGCGACTATCGAGTGCCGATGGAAGCGGTTGCACTTCGCTGGGGGTGTTGGCAATCGGCCGAGTCAGTGTTTGCACAATAAAAGCAAAGGTGCCGCACAAGAGCATTTGCCACAGCGCCAGAGCGGCACCGGTTTGTAAGTCAAAATCAAAATGAATGGCTTGATAGATAGCCAATTCAATGGTGGTCGCTTTGGGGCCACCGCCTAATGCCATCACGGTGGCGAAGCTGGTGAAACACAACATGAATACCAGTCCGACGACATGGGGTAGACTTTGCCGCAGATAAGGCCATTCAAGGTGGCGAAAACGTTGCCAGCCTCTTAGACCAAGCTGGGTTGCCAGGCGCCTTTGATCCGCCGGGATCCCTTCCAAGGCCTGCACCATCAATTGGGCCGAAAAAGGCAGGTTAAAGAAAACATGCGCAAGCAAAATGCCGCTTAAGCCATAGAGAGAAAATGGCATCGCAGCATCAAAGTACGCGAAGGCTTGTGCAATCCAACCGCTACGGCCGTAGATGGCAACCAATCCAAACACGCCCACCAATACCGGCAGCACCAGGGTCATGGCAAACAGTTTGAGTAGCCAAGCTTTCCCTGGAAATTGTCGCCGAGCCAGCGCATGGGCCACAGGAATGGCGAGCCCAACGCTGAGCACCACAGATAAGGTAGCCTGCTTAAAGCTAAACAGCGTGACATGGCGCAGATAGGCATCTTGCCACAGGGCGGACAGCTTCAAGTCTTGACTGTGTAAGAACAGCGCCCAGAGTGCGCTGCCAATTAATAACACGACCAAGCTGGCCGCGAGACTGCCCGGCCAGGTTCGAGAAGGGTTGAGCATCGACGTTATTCAACCAAAGCGGTTTGCCAATCGCGCACCCATTGCTGACGGTTACCCATCACTTCATCGGGCTGGTACAACAGGCTCTCTTCTGGTTTGTTCAGCGTATAGAAGGCGTCAGGCAAGCTAACATCGGTGACCGGGTACATCCACTGCGTGGTTGGGATCACAGACTGTGCTGTGTCACTGAGCATAAATTGTAGAAACGCATCGGCGCGTTCTGGTTGGTCGGTATAAGCAGACTTCGCCGCCACTTCAATTTGCATATAATGGCCTTCTTCAAACATGGCGGCGGCAAAGCGGTCATCATCGTCAGCGACCAGGTGATAGGCGGGCGAAGAGGTGTATGAAAGCACCATATCTGCCTCTTTGTTGAGGAACATGTTGTACGCTTCGGTCCAGCCTTTGGTCACGGTAATAGTGTTGTCGGCAAGGTCGCGCCATGCCTGCTGGCTTTGATCGCCGTATACTTTTTGGATCCACAGCATCAAGCCTTGGCCAACTGTTGACACACGTGGATCTTGGTAAATCACACTGATATCGTCACGCTCCTCAATCAAAGCCTTCAAGCTTTTGGGCGGGTCGAGCAAACGCGTGGTGTCATACACAAAGGCAAAGTAGCCGTAATCGTAGGGGATAAAGTAGGGATTATCCCAACCGCCGGGTACCTGTAGGCGCTCCGTATTCACCGCGTGCTCGGCGACAATGCCGCTACGCTCAGCTTCTTTCATCAAGTTAGTATCCATACCGAGTACAATATCAGCCTTGGTAGTATTGCCTTCGATACGTAAGCGATTAAGCAGAGCAGCACCGTCACTAAGAGACACAAACTCTAATTGGCAGTCACAGCGTTTTTCAAATTCGGCTTTGATTTTTGGCCCTGCGCCCCAATCGGCGATAAAAGAATCATAGGTATAGACCGTTAGAGGGTCGGCGGCACGGGCGCTGAGTGATAACAGCGATAAAGAAACCAGAGTGAGAACAGAGATCATAACTTTCACAGCACGCTCCTAAGTTGGGCGTGGGTGTTGAGGCAAGTTGATGGCAACATCAAGTCTCAATCCCTACGCCAGTGTTAGCTGGATCAGGTTCGATGGGTTTAGCGCCGCGCGCAATCTCAGCCATGAGGCTCCCCAATGAGTACGGTGCTATTGTACTGATTGGCTTAGTGTTCACCAAGCCTTTTAGTCCGCGAGTTGGTTAAGCGTCCAGTCGTAGTCATAATCCAAGCGTGCATCCTTGGGAAGCTTGATGTCTCTATATTGATTGATATGGGTGATCACCCCTTGTTCACTGCCGCCAAAGTCAGTCTCAAACCACTCATAGATAGAAGAAAGCTGCCACTGATTACCCTGCTGACTCACGCCTTTATCACTATTAATAAAGGTGTAGGCAGCTTGTTCTAATTGCGCATCCAAGGTGTCGGCTTGAAAGGCTTGCGGTTGCAGGTTAGGACAGCCAAGGCTGGCACAATTGACCGCATAGTGGGTACGCGGATCTTGCCATAGCGGACGCAAAATACGGTGTTCGATATCATTGAGCGTGAGGGCTTCGCCCGCCACCGTCACTACGTCATCATCCCACGGACCAAAGCTAAAGAGTCCACCGAGTTTGGTGATAGAACCGACTGGATAGGCGTCCAAAATCAGCGTCACCGTGACCGCATTGTAAAGGTTGACCCAGTAAGCATATTGTTCGTCTTTGCTCAGGGTGCGCGGATCGCGCTTGGTAAGCATGCGAATGTAATGATCGAGGGTCGCTTTATCGGCCTCGGTGACGGCTGCGTAGTTAAATAAGGTGTGCTGCCCCTGAGGCTGTAAATACTTATCGAGTAATACTTGCCAACTGTGATGCGTGAAGGTGGCTTGGCTGTCAGGATTATGTGCATCCCACATTGCCCAGTAGTCCGCTTTGGGCGCGGCTTGACTGATGAGCGGAAACACTAGCCCGAACAGAAGTATCAAATGTTTTTGCATTGTCAGTCCTTAATGCGATCAAACCTTCTTTGAGACTAGACCAAGCGAGTCAGCGGTTGGTTTCATTGAGGATAGAAAAATGGGAAGGAACGCCAATAAATGCGGAATAATCAGCACTTATTGGCGAGAGATGAGTGGATGGTATTACACCAAAAAATCAGGTATTTGCTGCTCAAAGCGCGAAATTTCCGCTTCGTGCTGTAACGTCAGCCCGATACTATCCAAACCTTCGAGTAAGCAATGATGGCGAAAATCATCCATCTGGAAGCTAAAGCAGTGTTCACCGGCACGGATGGTTTGGGCGGGCAAATCTAGCGTTACCGTCGCACCTTCATTTTCGGCCACATACGTAAATAAAGCATCGATTTGGCCTTCTTCAAGGGTCACCGGCACCATTTGGTTATTAATGCAGTTGCCATAGAAAATATCGGCAAAACTGGGGGCGATAATCACTTTAAAACCGTAATCATCCAGCGCCCAAGGAGCATGTTCGCGTGACGAGCCACAGCCAAAGTTTTCGCGGGTGAGTAACACGCTCGCCCCTTGGTAGCGCGCTTGATTGAGCACAAACTCGGGGTTCGGCTGTTTGCCCGCATCGTCTAAAAAGCGCCAATCGTGAAACAGGTGCTGGCCGAATCCGGTGCGGGTGACTTTTTGCAAAAACTGTTTGGGGATGATCGCATCGGTGTCGACGTTTGCCGCATCCAATGGGGCAACAATGCCGGTATGAGTGTGTATGCCTGACATAAGGCCTCCTTATAATTGGTTAACGTCAACAAAGTGACCGGCAATGGCGGCAGCAGCGGCCATGGCTGGGCTGACCAAGTGGGTACGGCCTTCACGGCCTTGGCGGCCTTCAAAGTTACGGTTGCTGGTCGATGCACAGCGCTCTTTGGGGCCTAAGCGATCGTTGTTCATCGCCAAGCACATTGAGCAGCCGGGTAAGCGCCACTCAAAGCCCGCCTCGCGGAAAATCACATCCAGCCCTTCTTGCTCTGCTTGGGCACGCACTTGCTCTGAGCCTGGCACCACCATGGCATGGACGCTATCTGCGACGTGCCGACCTTTGGCGACCGCCGCGGCTGCGCGCATGTCCTCAATTCGAGAGTTGGTGCATGAGCCAATAAAGACTTTATCAATTTGGATATCTGTTATGGCTTGGCCTGCGGTTAGCCCCATGTATTTCAGCGCGCGTTCCGCCGAGTGGCGCGCGATCGGATCTGCCATGTGCTCAGGGGCCGGCACGCTATCGTGCACACTAACCACTTGGCCGGGGTTGGTCCCCCAGGTGACCTGATGATGAATTTGACTGCCATCGAGTGTCACGACACGATCAAATTGCGCATCGGCATCCGAGTGCAAGGTTTGCCAAAAATCGACCGCTTGCTGCCATTGTTCACCTTTAGGAGCAAATTTCTTGTCTTTTAAATAGGCAAATGTGGTCTCATCGGGGGCGATCAGGCCAGCTTTCGCGCCCAATTCGATCGCCATGTTGCAGACCGTCATTCGCCCTTCCATGGACAAGTCGGTAATGGCGTCACCGCAAAATTCCACCACGTGTCCGGTGCCGCCGGCATGACCGACTTGGCCGATAATCGCTAGGACAATGTCTTTGGCGGTGATCCCGGGGGCGGTTTTGCCCGTGACTTCAATTTTCATCGTGCGGGCGCGGGATTGCTTGAGCGTTTGGGTGGCCAGTACGTGTTCGACTTCGGAAGTACCAATACCAAAGGCCAGTGCACCAAAAGCACCGTGAGTTGCCGTATGAGAATCACCACAGACGATGGTATTGCCAGGCAAAGTAATCCCTAACTCGGGACCCATCACATGGACAATGCCTTGGTAGGGGTGATTCAAGTCGTACAGGGTGACGCCAAATTCTTCGCAGTTTTTAGCCAAGGTTTCCATTTGGATGCGCGCCATTTCCCCTGACGCGTTAATGTCTTTGGTTTCGGTGGAAACATTGTGATCCATGGTGGCGAAGGTTTTGCTCACTTGGCGCACCGGACGGCCTTTCTCTCTCAGGCCGTCAAACGCTTGTGGTGAGGTCACCTCATGCACCAAGTGACGGTCGATATACAGCAGCGGCGCTTCGCCTGGTTGCTCAGTGACCACGTGAGACTGGTGAATTTTTTCGTACAAGGTCTTGGCGCCTTGCTGGGTGTTTGCATTCGACATAGCTCGTATCCTTACGGGTAATGATTATGCGCCTTGGCGGATATAGGCGGCGATACGATCGCCCATCTGCTCGGTGCTCAGTGCTGGATGGTTACCGGCCAGATCGGCCGTCAGTTCACCGGCTGCCAGCGCTTGGCTCACTGCGTGTTCAATTGCACAGGCCGCGTTTTCTTCGCCCAACGAGTAACGCAGCATAAGTGCCGCCGATAAAATCTGCGCCACTGGATTAGCAATGTTTTGCCCGGCGATATCGGGCGCGGAGCCACCGGCTGGCTCATACAAGCCAAATTTACTCGCGTTCAAACTGGCTGAGGGCAGCATGCCCATAGAGCCTGTGATCATCGCGCACTCATCAGAGATGATGTCGCCGAAAATATTTGAACACAGCATCACATCAAATTGCGACGGGTCTTTAATCAGCTGCATGGTAGCGTTGTCGATATACATATGGCTTAAGCTGACATCCGGATAATCTTTTGCCACCGCTTCTACCACCTCGCGCCACAGCATCGAGCTTTGCAGCACATTGGCTTTGTCGATTGAGCACACTTGTTTGTGGCGAAGCTGGGCGGATTGAAAGGCGATGTGTGCGATGCGCTCAATTTCATAGCGATGATAGACTTCCGTATCAAACGCCTTTTCCTCGCGCCCTTCGCCTTCGCGCCCTTTGGGCTCACCAAAATAAATCCCGCCGGTCAGCTCTCGTACCACCACGATATTAAAACCTTGGTCGGCAATATCGGCGCGCAGCGGACAAAAGCTTTCGAGACCAGTATGGATTTGTGCCGGACGCAAATTACAAAACAGACCAAAGTGCTTGCGTAGCGGCAGTAAAGCACCGCGCTCCGGTTGTTCGGTCGCGGGTAAATGCTCCCATTTAGGGCCGCCGACTGAGCCGAATAAAATCGCATCGGCTTTTTCACAGCCAGCCAAGGTGTGTGCGGGCAGCGGCGAGCCATGGGCGTCGATTGCAGCACCGCCAACCGGATAATGCTGACGTTCAAAGGTGACAGCGAATCGCTCGCTAACCGCATCAAGCACTTTTTCGGCTTGCGCCATCACTTCGGGGCCGATACCGTCGCCGGGTAAAATTGCAATTTGGTGTGCGCTAGCCATGGTTATACTGTCTCCTGTTTTAAATGGGATTGTTCCTTAATCTGCGCAATTTTGTTGGCGCGATAAATAGCATTGATCACGTTTAATAAAGCTTCGCCGGAGGCCTCGATAATATCGGTTGATACCCCGGTGCCGTGATATTTACGGCCTTTGTAGTTGGCAATGATATCGGCTTGGCCGAGGCCATCTTCCCCTTCTCCTTTGGCGGTCAGATCGAATTTATCCAGCTCAATGTCATAGCCGGTGATCCGGTATATGCACTGGTACAAGGCGTCGACGGGACCGTTTCCAATCGCCGCTTCGCGTTTTTCTTCATCGCCACATTGCAACTTGATGCTGGTGGTCGCCATTAAGCTACCCGATTGCACGCCTAAATAATTGAGCTTATAAAAATCGTCCTCTTCTTTGAGGTTGTTGAAGAACATTAAAGCTTCTAAGTCGTAATCGAACACCTGACCTTTACGATCTGCTAATTGCAAGAATGATTGATACAAGGTCTCCAAATCATAGTCTTGCTCGTTGTAGCCAAGGTTATCCATATGGCTTTTCACCGCCGCGCGGCCGGAGCGACTGGTGAGATTCAATGATTTTTTACCCAATCCAATCGACTCTGGCGTCATGATTTCGTAGGTATTTTTGTTTTTCAGCATGCCATCTTGGTGAATGCCAGAAGAGTGGCTAAAGGCATTGGTACCGACCACGGCTTTGTTGGGCTGGATTGGCATGTTGCAAAGTTGGCTAACCAGCTTACTGGTGCGGGCGATTTCAGTATGGTTTAAGCCTGTCTCCACGCCTAACAAGTCAGCGCGGGTTTTTAAGATCATTGCAATTTCTTCCAGCGCACAGTTACCGGCGCGCTCGCCGATGCCATTAATCGTGCCTTCGACTTGGCGGGCGCCGGCCTGTACAGCGGCAATAGAGTTGGCGACCGACATCCCCAAGTCATCATGGCAATGAACAGAAATCACCGCTTTGTCGATATTGGGTACGCGGTTGAACAGGTTGGCAATGATATCGCCAAACTCACTGGGGACCGTATAGCCGACTGTATCTGGGATATTGACCGTGGTGGCGCCAGCATCAATTGCCGCTTCGACCATGCGGCATAAATTATCAATCGGGGTGCGTCCGGCATCTTCGCAGGAAAACTCCACATCATCCGTATACTGGCGCGCATGTTTGACTGCACGCACGCCCATTTCTACTACGTCATCGTAGCTGCGGCGAAGCTTGTCTTTGACATGAATGGTAGAGGTGGACAAAAAGGTGTGGATACGAAAAGCATCGGCGGCTTTGAGCGATTCCGCTGCCACATCAATGTCTTTAGGAACAGCGCGAGACAAAGCACAGACACGGGCATGCTGCATATGCTGAGCAATGGTACGTACGGACTCAAAGTCGCCCGGAGAGGACACAGGAAAGCCAGCTTCAATGATGTCTATTTTCAAACGATCCAAAGCTTGCGCGATTTGCAGTTTCTCTTTGACCGTTAAGCTTGCTGACAACGCTTGTTCGCCGTCACGTAATGTGGTGTCAAACAGAATGACTTGGCTGTTCTCGCTCATGAGTAACTCCCTGTTGTGTTTGCTGGCCGCCGTCATGGCTCTTTAATTGGCGATATGTTTTATTTTGGCGACATTAGATACAAAAAAACCCGCGTCTGGCGCGGGTTTTTGAGATTTGGCATTCACTGTTTTCTGCCCAAAACCTACCCGCGCGACTGGGTCACGATAAGGAGGAGAATGAGGCGTAGGTGAAACAGTGTCATGCTGATGTCCGTCAGTAAATATTCTGTTACCAGAAATAACAGAGCGATGGGGAAAGCGTCAATCTGAAAAAAACAAAACCCGTTTTCTGCGCAATACAAAGGCGAGAAACCGGTTAATTAAACTGCTTTTTACACTAAAAGTTAGACTTTTGTGCTGTGGTCTGGGGCGGCTTTGTCCACCCTGCATTATTTTAATTACGCCAATACAGCTGATCTTTAGCGGCAACGGGGCAGAGTAAATTCATTGAGATGTCCCAATAACGTCACCGACCTGTCACACCGGCTGGCTAATGTTTAATCATCAGCTCGCTGTATTGGGAGATACCATGAGACGCTTTGCTGCGATTCAACGCTTTGACCACTCGGTATCGACACTTTGCCTATCGCATCGCTTTAGCGCTGACACCGCCAAAGTGGCCCGTGCCGTTTCCCACTCGGGCGATGGGCCTCTTTATATCGTGGTGGGGTTAGCTGCTTGGTGGCTGCAAGAAGCCGTGGGGCTCTGGTTTTTACTCACGGGGCTCACTGCATTTGCCATTGAGCTGCCAATTTACTGGGTATTAAAACGCAGTTTCCGGCGCACACGTCCTTCGCAGCTACCCGCCTTTATCACGCCGTCTGACCTATACAGTATGCCATCAGGCCACACCGCAGGTGCCTTTTTAATGGCCTCTTTGCTGAGCATCTTTTTCCCATCGCTCACGCTGTTTGTATTTATTTGGGCGAGCTTGATTGGCATTTCTCGGGTGTTACTGGGTGTGCATTTTGTGACCGACATTATTGTGGGCGCAGGATTAGGGATAATGTGTGCCAACGTGGCGCACAGCATCACCGCGGATCTTTACGGAATGGCAGGTCTTTCATGAAGCTTTTATACGGTGTTCAAGGAACCGGTAACGGCCATATATCGCGAGCCCGAGCGATGGCGCGTGCTTTGGCAGAGTACGATGTCGAGGTTGATTTTATTTTTTCTGGTCGGCCGGCAGAGCACTATTTTGATATGACGCCATTCGGTGACTATCGGACCTTTACCGGGATGAGCTTTGTGAGCCGTGATGGTAAAATTGATATGTTGGCCACGGCGAGACACAATCACTTGGCGCAGCTGCGACGGGATATTCGCCAGCTTGATGTATCAGGCTACGATAAGGTCATCTCTGATTTTGAACCCATCAGTGCGTGGGCGGCGCGCCAACAAGGAATACCCTCGGTGGCCATCAGTCACCAAGCGGCGTTTTCTCACGCGGTGCCCAAACACGGGGAAACTTGGATTAATCGTCTGATTATGCGCCACTTTGCGCCAACCGACTATGCCATTGGCCTGCATTGGTATCACTTTAACCAAGCGATTTTACCTCCGATTATTGATACCAGCCTGCCGAATGCAACAACGGTGTCGCTCGTTGCAGAAAAGGCGGTACTGGTCTATTTACCCTTTGAATCTTTATCTGCGGTCAGTGAGTTGTTGTTGCGCTTTAGCCAGCCTTTTGTCTGCTTTCACCCCGAGGTAAGCGCGCTCGAGCAGCGAGAAAACCTTACGCTTATGCCGCTGGGCAAAGAAAGCTTTCACTCGGCGCTACATCAGTGCCAGGGGGTAATAGCGAATGGGGGCTTTGAACTTCCGTCTGAAGCGCTGACGTTGGGTAAAAAACTGTTATTAAAACCACTGTCTGGTCAGTTTGAGCAGTTAAGTAATGTCGCGACACTCGCCCAGCTTGGCTTGGCGCACACTATGAATAGCTTGGATGCGCGTGCTGTCCGAGAATGGCTACAGACACCTGCAGTGGGCGCGATTGCATACCCAGATGTTGCTAAAGCTCTGGCGGAATGGCTAGTCAAAGGTGAGTTGGGCCAGACGCGCAGCCTATTTCACCATTTGTGGGCTCAGGTTGATTATCCGGAAACAGTCGAAGAGTCGATCTTAGACTTCAACCGCTTATCAACACGCGTTGAGCCGAACCGATTGAGGTTACAGCGGTTGAACCGTTAATAGGATCCGTTATGCACAAGGTGACTGATTAACGCCTCAACGCCGCTGAATCACGTTTTTACATTTTCACTAGAGTATTCGCTCGATTTTGCTTGTTTTTACCCGAGCGGTCAGTAGACTCGCTTTATTATTTGAGCGTACAAGTGTTCGCCTAAAGGTGAGCCCAAGAGAAGCATAGTGAACACCCAATACCATATTGTTACCCGCCTTCGTGAGCAAATTCGCACTCAGCATCAGCGAGAAGCGATTCGCTTCCAGCAACACAACCAGTGGACAAGTATTAGCTGGCGTCAACTCGGCGAGCGTGTTGATCAACTGTCTCGCTGTTTACTCAAAGCCGGCTGTCAGGTTCAGCAAACCGTCGCTATCTTCGCGCCAAACAGTGAAAAGTGGGCAATGTTAGATTATGCCGCACTGCAAATTCGCGCTGTGCCGGTGCCGATTTACGCGACCAGCACGGCCCAGCAAGCGGCATACATTATTAACGATGCCGATGTGCAATGGATTTTCGCGGGTGACGATCAATTGGAAATGGCGGTAGCGGCGTTGGAGCAATGCCCAAACATCAAAGGTGTGGTGGCGTTAAGCCAAGAGACGCCGGTGCCAGCACACCCTAAAGTGTGGGATTGGGCGAGTTGGTTATTGCAAGACGATCGTGGCTATCAAGCCGAATTAGAGACGCGCATTGACGCACGCTGCATGGACGATCTGATCACCTTGATTTATACCTCAGGCACTACTGGGGAGCCCAAAGGGGTCATGCTCGATTATGCCAACGTCGCGGCGCAGCTTGATGTACATGATCAGGTGCTCGCCATTGAACCGCATGACGTCTCTTTGGCGTTTCTGCCCTTATCACATGTCTTTGAGCGCGCCTGGAGCTATTACGTCTTACATCGTGGGGCGGTCAATGCCTATCTCTCAGACCCGCAAAAGGTGCGATCGGCATTGGCGTCGGTTCAGCCAACAGTGATGTCGGCCGTACCGCGCTTTTACGAAAAAATCCATGGAGCTATTCACGACAAACTCAGTCGAGCCACCGGCGTTAAACCCCATTTATTCCGTTGGGCCCTGCGCCAAGGCGAGCGTCATGCCAGTCAGTTACGCGCAGGCCAATCACTGTCGCGGCGTCAGCAATGGCAATTGGTGTTGGCCGACAAGCTGGTGCTCAGTAAGTTACGTGCGTTGCTGGGTGGCAAGATGCGCTTGATGCCATGCGGTGGGGCGCGTCTTGATCCTGACATTGGCGCGTTTTTCCATGCAATCGGTATTAACGTGAAGCTCGGTTATGGCATGACCGAAACCACGGCCACCGTGTCTTGTTGGGATGATACCTGCTTTGACCCCCAGTCGATTGGTTCTCCGATGCCCGGCGCCCAATTGCGCATCGGTGAGGATAATGAAATTCAAGTGCGTGGGCCGATGGTGATGCGTGGCTACTTCAATCAGCCCGATGCGACGGCGGCCACCTTTACCGCGGATGGTTTTTTGAAAACCGGCGATGCGGGGTATCTCGATGCTCACGGCAATGTATTTATCACGGACCGAATTAAAGAGCTGATGAAAACGTCAGGCGGTAAGTATATAGCACCACAGCGGGTAGAAGGCGCTTTGGTGCGTGATCATTTTATCGATCAGATAGCGGTGGTGGCCGAGGCGCGTCATTTTGTCTCTGCCTTGATTGTGCCTTGCTTTGATGCCTTAGAAGAGTGGGCGCGAACGGCTAACATCGAATATCAAAATCGCAAAGAGCTGTTAAAACATTCTGATGTGGTGGCCTTGTTTGAAAAGCGTTTACAGAGCTTGCAACATGAATTGGCCAAATTTGAGCAAGTCAAACGCTTTACCTTGTTGCCACAGGGCTTTTGTATGCACAGTGGTGAGCTTACGCCAACCATGAAGTTGCGTCGTAAAGTGATCCTGTCGCGTTACCAGCATCATATCGACGCCATGTACCAGCGTTGACGGTTTCTAGCTAGGGGGCTCATTGGTGAGCCTCCTCATACGCTGTTTTTATCCCTTTTCTCCTCTTTATCGCCTTTTATCGGAATAGCAAATCTCGCAAGCCGATGCTTTTTTAGTGAATGTTGTCGATTTACTCCCTTCTCATCAGCGTAATCCAGCAACATACACTCAACATCTAGTGATTAAATGTAAATACTGGTTAGCCAATGGACAGTTTTGCAAATAAAACGTTACATTGGAGGTCGTTTCTGTCGAGGCGGGCCAACGAACAATCTAACGCTACCTTATCGCCAGTATTTGGTTTTGATGTCCGTGTGATCACACCACCAGTACATCCAAGTGTAAGGAGCTGGATTAGGCTAAAAGTAAGTCCTAACTATGCAAACAGGGAGGCGTAGAGTGGAAATGTTATCTGGTGCCGAGATGATCGTGCGTTCCATGATCGATCAAGGCGTAAAACATATTTTTGGCTATCCAGGCGGGTCGGTGCTGGATATTTACGACGCATTGCATGAAAAAAGTGGTATCGATCATGTGTTAGTGCGTCACGAACAAGCGGCCGTGCATATGGCGGATGGTTACGCGCGCGCAACCGGTGAAGTAGGCGTGGTGCTGGTGACTTCAGGCCCAGGCGCAACCAATGCGATTACCGGTATCGCCACCGCCTACATGGACTCAATTCCCATGGTAGTTTTTTCTGGGCAGGTGATGAGTGGTTTGATTGGCAATGATGCCTTTCAAGAGTGCGATATGGTGGGGATTTCTCGTCCTGTGGTGAAACACAGCTTTTTAGTCCAGCGCGCTGAAGATATTCCCAATATTGTTAAAAAAGCCTTTTATCTTGCCTCGACTGGACGTCCCGGCCCTGTGGTGGTGGACATCCCCAAAGACATGGTTAATCCGGCTAAAAAGCATCCGTATCAGTATCCTGATAGTGTGCGCATGCGCTCCTACAACCCGACAACAACCGGCCATAAAGGGCAGATTAAGCGCGGACTAAAAGCACTACTGGCGGCGAAAAAGCCGGTGCTGTATGTCGGCGGTGGCTCTATCATGGCCGATTGCGGCGAACAAATCCGCCAGCTATCAGAAAGCTTGAACATCCCGGTGGTCAGCACCCTGATGGGGCTGGGGGCCTTTCCCGGCACCCATGAACATTCGCTGGGTATGCTGGGCATGCATGGTACCTACGAAGCCAACATGGCGATGCACCAAGCCGATCTGATTTTTGGTATTGGTGTCCGGTTTGACGATCGCACCACCAATAACCTCGAAAAGTACTGTCCCGATGCCACCATCATGCACATTGATGTGGATCCCTCGACCATTTCCAAAACTGTCTCGGCCGATATTCCTATTGTCGGCTCTGCCGATGCTGTGCTCAGTAGCATGCTCAAATTGCTGGTGGAGCAGGGAGGCAGCAACGACAGCGATGCGATCAGTACCTGGTGGCACAATATTCAAACTTGGCGTGAGCGCCAGTGTTTGAAATATGTTGCTGATCCTGAGCGGATTAAACCGCAGCAGGTGATTGAAACCTTGTACCGCCTCACTCATGGTGATGCGTATGTGACCTCGGATGTCGGCCAGCATCAAATGTTTGCCGCACTTTATTATCCGTTTGATAAGCCACGTCGTTGGATTAACTCGGGTGGCTTAGGCACCATGGGCTTTGGGCTTCCCGCCGCCATGGGGGTCAAGTTTGCGCTACCGGACGCGCAGGTGGTGTGTGTCACCGGTGATGGCAGTATTCAGATGAACATTCAGGAGCTCTCCACCGCGTTGCAATATGACATTCCGGTGGTGATTGTGAACCTCAATAACCGCTTCCTCGGAATGGTCAAACAATGGCAGGACATGATTTATCAAGGCCGTCACTCGCACTCTTATATGGACTCGGTACCGGACTTTGCTGCGATTACTGAGGCCTATGGTCACGTGGGAATGCGTATTAGTCATCCGTCCGAGCTGGAAGCCGGCCTAGAAAAGGCGCTGGCAATGAAAGATCGTTTGGTGTTTGTCGATATCCATGTTGATGAAACCGAGCATGTATATCCAATGCAGGTACGCGGTGGGGCGATGAATGAAATGTGGTTGAGCAAAACGGAGAGAACCTAATGCGCAGTATTGTATCGGTTTTAATGGAAAACGAACCAGGTGCCTTGTCGCGGGTTGTGGGTTTATTCTCTCAGCGTGGCTACAACATTGAATCGCTCACGGTGTCACCCACCGATGATGCGACCTTATCGCGCTTGAATATCACCACCTCGGTGGTCAGCGACGCGGACCGCGAGCAAATCGAAAAGCACCTGCATAAGCTGATTGATGTGCTGAAAGTGAGCAATGTCACCGAAAGCGATCACATTGAGCGTGAACTGGCGTTGGTGAAAGTAAAAGCCAGCGGCTTTGCCCGCGCGGAGGTAAAACGCACCGCCGATATTTTCCGTGGTCAGATTGTCGATGTCACGAACTCGCTGTATACCGTGCAGCTGACCGGTGACAGTGACAAACTGGATGCCTTTATTCGCGCGGTCGGTGAGATTACCGAGATTATTGAAGTTGCACGCAGTGGCGTAGTGGGCATTGCACGTGGCGAGCGAGCGCTGCGCCAGTAAATAAAGCAACTGGTCGTTGTAAGTAAAATGGCACGCTTTGGCGTGCCATTTTTTGTCGGTCAGGCGGGATTAATCAAATACACCAAGGCTTCATAGGGTGCCAGTTGCATTTCTGGCATCAAGGGCTTGGCTTCTGGGTAATTATGGCTCACCAAGTCTGCGTTTGGGGCAGGCGCGACAGGCAAGGTCGCTGTCACCGGTTCGCCATAAAAGTTACACACCACCACCAGTTGGCTGTCGCCGTTGTCGCGGCGATACGCGAGCAATTGTGGGTGGTCAGGCAGCAAATCCTGATAATCTCCCTCACGAATGACGGGTAAGGTTTTGCGCAGGGAAATCAGCTGCTTGTAGTGATAGAACACCGAGTCTTTATCCGCCAGTGCGGTGTCGACATTGACGTCAACATAGTTAGGCGCAGGCTTCAGCCACGGCACACCTGTGGTAAAACCGGCGTTTGCTGAACTGTCCCACTGCATGGGCGTGCGTGAATTGTCGCGTGAACGTGCCGCCAGAATGGCCAACACTTCCTCTTCAGGCATGCCTTGTTCGCAAAGCAGATGGTACATGTTGCGGCTTTCGACGTCTTGATAGTCATCAATATGTTGATAGCCAGGGTTGGTCATGCCAATTTCTTCCCCTTGATACACGTAAGGCGTGCCTTGCTGCATATGAATCGCAGTGGCGAGCATTTTGGCGGATGCAACGCGATGGCGGCGGTCATCACCAAAGCGGCTGACCACACGTGGTTGGTCGTGGTTACACCAAAATAATGCGCCCCAGCCTTGATTATGCAGGCCGTGCTGCCAAGTGCGGAACAGCTGTTTTAGGGCCAAGAAATCAAATGGCGCCAGTCGCCACTTCTCACCGCCCGGATAATCGACTTTTAAGTGGTGGAAGTTAAACACCATGGAGAGCTCTTTGCCATCTGGCGCGGAATACTGCTGACAGTGCTCTAAGGTGGTCGAAGACATCTCGCCCACGGTGACGCTGCCGTAACGCTGGAAAATGTCGCGGCTGATCTCTTGCAAGTATTCGTGAACGCGGGGACCGTCGGTATAAAAACGGCGACCATCGCCTTGGTAATCGTTGGGGAACGACTGATCTTTGGAGATCAAATTGATCACATCGAGTCGAAAGCCATCCACGCCTTTTTCTGCCCAAAAGGCCATCACGTCTTTGACGGCGGTCCGCACCGCTGGGTTTTCCCAGTTAAGATCGGCTTGCTCGGTGGCAAATAAATGAAGGTAATACTGACCGGTCGGTTCATGCCATTGCCAGGCGCTGCCGCCAAATTTTGACTGCCAGTTGTTCGGAGCGCCGCCGTTAACCGGGTCTTTCCAGATATAGTAATCGCGATAGGGGCTGTCTTTGCTGGCAAGCGCTGATTGAAACCAAGGATGCTCAGTTGAAGTGTGGTTAATGACAATATCCATGATGATACGGATATCTCGTTTGTGTGCCTCGGCGAGCAGGATGTCGAAGTCGTCCATGGTGCCTAGGCTTGGGTCAATCGCGTAATAATCGGCAATGTCGTAGCCATTATCGACTTGTGGCGATACATAAATGGGGGTGAGCCACAAGGCGTCGATGCCCAAAGCCGAAAAGTAGTCCAGTTTTTCGATAATGCCCGGCAGATCACCTGTCCCTGTTTGTGTGGTGTCACGGAAGCTTTTTGGATAAATCTGATAAATGGTGGCCGTTTTCCACCAGGGATGTGCGTGCATAATGTCTCTCTCAACGCGAATAAAGCAGGGAGCGTTCCCTCCCCGCAGACTGAAGGGGAATTAGATGACGGCCAGTTTGCCTTTGCTGGCTTGGCGGCGATACATAAAGGCGGTGAGTGCAATGGGCACGATAATGGCTATCAGCATCGCGACCGCATAAACCCCCCAGAACTGTGGCTGAATGGATAAAATACCTGGCAGGCCACCCACACCAATGCCGTTGGCCATCACGCCGGAAAGACCACACACAATCGCCGCTAGGGCCGAGCCAACCATGGCGCATAGCATCGGGAATTTGTAACGTAAGTTAATCCCGTACATGGCCGGCTCCGTGACGCCAAGGTAGGCAGAAATCGCGGCAGGCACCGATATTTCGCGCTCGTTTTCTTTTTTGCTCATCCAAATGATCCCGACCACCGCCGAGGCTTGTGCAATGTTGGACAGGGCAATCAGTGGCCAAATAGGGGTACCGTTCATTTCTTGCATCAGCTGCAAGTCCACCGCGTTGGTGGTGTGGTGAACACCCGTGATCACTAAAGGTGCATAAAGGAAGCCGAACAGAGCCGCACCTATGTAAGCGTAATCGCCGGTCATCGCCGAACGGGCTAAAAAGGCGACACCATTACCGATTTCGCGGCCAAATGGGCCAATCAAGGTGTGTGCCAAGATCACGGAAGTGAGCAGGGCGATAAAAGGCACCACCACCAAATACAAATAATCCGGAATAATGCGTTTTAACTGGGTTTCAATAAACGCCAACGCCATCCCCGCAAACATCGCCGGGATCACCTGCGCTTGATAACCGACTTTTTCAATCGAGAACCAGCCAAAGTCCCACACTTCGGGGATTTCTTTACCGATAAGGTAAGCGTTCATCAACTGAGGCGACACCAGGGTAATACCGAGCACGATACCCAAGATTGGCGTACCGCCCATTTTTCTCACCGTCGCCCAACAGACACCGACAGGCAGGAAGTGGAAGATGGCTTCGCCAAGCAGCCATAAAAAGCCGTGAGCGGTAGCCCAAAACTCGCTGATCTCGGTCAGGGTTTTGCCATCGAACATGCGGATATCACCGATCACATTACGGAAGCCGAGGATCAGACCGCCGGTGATGATCGCGGGAAGAAGGGGAACAAAAATTTCCGCGAGGTGTGAAATCGCACGTTCAGTTAGGGTCATATTTTGGCGAGCCGCTTGTTTGGCTTCGTCTTTTGATTGGCCCTCGACGCCGGTGGCTTGTTGTAACAGCGCGAAAGCTTGGTCGACGCTGGTGCCGATCACCACTTGAAATTGACCGGCACTGGTAAAGCAGCCTTTCACCATGGTGATCGCTTCAATCGCTGCGACATCGGCTTTCTCCGGATCGTTTAACACGAAACGTAAACGGGTGAGGCAGTGGCTTACGGTTGCAATGTTGTCTTTGCCGCCAATATGAGTAACCAATTGGTCAACGGCTTTTTTATCTATCTGGCTCATAAGCAATCCTGTATTGCTGTAGGGTATTCATTGGTAACGTTCCCACTGATTATGGATCGTACGATCTAATTTATCAGTGGAATCGTTCCCATTATTTGAAAACCATCACACAGAATTTTTTAACTGCTTGATTCATCGTGTAGAGAAAAGGTTAGGGCACCACGAGATGACACGGTTGTGTCCAATGCGTGATCTCAGTAGGCGTTTCATCAAGCTGCTTGAGCAATAGCTCGGCTGCATGCTGACCCGCTTGATGGTAACCCAGCTCCACACTGACTGCGCGTGGGAACATAAAGCGTAGCATGTCATGATTGCCGATGCCGCCAATAGCAATGTCCTCTCGGCCAAGGGTTTGTAATCGCTTAGCGACGCCAAGCGCCAGGGTATCAGACGCACATACAACCGCCTGAGTTTGGCTATCAATCAGTGAGTCGGTTGCCTTATAGGCAGCATGTAGGCTCATTTCGCAGCGATGCAGACGGGCAGGTAGTTGGTGGCGATCACAGAAAGAATGGTAGGCATGGGTCCGAGCACGCCCCGTGGTTTCATCGTGTTCATCAATACCGAGAAAGTGAATGTGGCGCAGTCCTTGGGCATAGAAATGCGCCATGACTTGTGTGACAGCGCCTTGGTTGTCATAACTCACACTGGCATAGTCGTTACTATCGATCGCGAGTACCACACAATGGGGAGCAAAAGGCGCCAGAGCAGAGAGATCACACCCCGAAAAGCCAAAAAAGATAATACCATCCACATTACGACGTTTTAGCACGTCCAAATGGGCTTGTGCTTTTTGTTGCGAAAATTGCGTTTCCATAATCGCGGCGTCATAGCCTCTGGCATACAAGGTATTGAGCAAGCCAGTCAGCGCGGTATTTTCCGAGTTGGAGCTCAGCTTAGCTACAATCACACCCACAACACCACTGCGTTGTGCTCGCATCGCCCGCGCGGATTTAGAAGGGAGAAAGTCGTGTTGGTCGATCACCGCTTGCACTTTAGCGCGTGTGCTGTCTTTAACACGTGCGTCATTGTTTAACACACGGGATACGGTCGATTTCCCGACCCCGGCTAAGCGGGCAATATCCAAAATGGTTAATGGTTTTGTCATCTTTTTCTCTGTGATAGCGGTAAATCAGTGGCTTAGACACAGCGCCTTTACCTGTCATGATAACAGCCGTGATTGGCGCTTGCGATTTATTGATTAATTTGTAAACTACAGCCTGATTTTTGAACAACGACCTTTTTAGACTGAAATGATGATGAGCCACCCTGTCGTACAAACCATCAACAAGTGCCTAGTGCGCATGACCACCTTGACGCTCGCGGTATTGGCATTAAAGCTTAGCGCGATTTATTTGGTGCCGTTAGCGGTATTGATCAAAACGCACTTCAAAGAAATTGTCCACTGGTAAGCGCAGATAAAAAAACGCCCCGACATAGTCGAGGCGTAAATTTTGTTATCGCTTTTACTATATAAGTATGATCAATTACAGCACGTGCACTGATGTAGTATTGGTTGTGCCTGAAGGAACTAAAGCACCGGACACCATCACGACGATATCGCCTTTGTTGGCCAAGCCTGATTCGAGAGAGATGGTTTTACCGCGACGGTAGAACTCATCCGTGCTGTCGATGCTTTCGATCATCACAGGCGTCACCCCTTTAGTCAGACACAAGTGTGCGGCTGTTTTCGGATTAGTGGTTACCGCGATGATATTAGCCGTTGGGAAGTACTTACGTACTGAGCGTGCTGATTTGCCCGCTTCGGTCGCAACGACAATCAAAGGTGCGCCCAGTTTTTGAGAGGTATCGACAGCGCCTTTACAGACCGCTTCGGTGATGCGCAGACGGCTGCTATCGAGACGAGAACCCAACGCAGGTGACATTTGACGGTCTGTACGCTCACAGATTTGCGCCATGATGCTTACCGCTTCTAATGGGTACTTACCTTTTGCAGATTCCCCTGACAGCATGACGGCATCGGTACCATCCATGATAGCATTCGCCACGTCACCGGCTTCAGCACGGGTTGGACGCGGGTTTTTGATCATCGAATCCAGCATTTGTGTTGCGGTAATAACCAGCTTGCGAGCACGGTTACATTTTTCGATCATCATCTTCTGCGCGAAGATCACTTCTTCAACCGGGATCTCTACACCCAGATCACCACGAGCAACCATGATGCCGTCTGAAGCTTCTAAGATAGCGTCAAAGTTGTCGACACCTTCTTGGTTTTCGATTTTAGAGATGATTTTGATGTCGCTGCCACCGTTTTGGGCTAGTAGCTCGCGGATTTCTTCCACGTCTTCTTTTTTACGGATAAATGAGGCGGCAACAAAATCAACACCTTGCTCACAGCCGAACTTAAGATCAGACTTGTCTTTTTCTGCCAATGCCGGAAGGCTAACGGAAACGCCTGGCAGGTTAACGCCTTTGTTTTCACCTAGCTCGCCATTGTTCAGTACTTTACAAACCACTTCTTTTTCAGTCGTTTCTAGTACTTCCATCTCAAGCAGACCATCATCGACTAAGACAGTATTACCCGCTTTTAAATCCTGAGGTAAACCTTCGTAAGTGACCGCAACGCGATCTTTATTGCCCACGACAGAGGTATCTGTGGTGAAAGTGAAGGTTTGACCGGCTTCTAGCATGACATCGTCGCCATTTTCTAGTTTTACCGTACGGATCTCTGGACCTTTAGTATCCAGCAAGATAGCGGCTTGTTTACCCGTTTGCTTCATCACGTTACGTAGGTTAGCAATACGAGCACCGTGCTCTTGATAGTCACCGTGTGAGAAGTTAAGGCGCATAACGTTCATACCAGCTTCAACAAGCTGAGTCAGCATCTCTTCAGATTCGGTTTTTGGGCCAATCGTACATACGATTTTGGTCTTTTTCATCGACACATTTCTCCGGTCAAAAATTGAAACATAAGCTTGGTGCTTTCTCACAACACACTGAAAAAGTGTAATTTTACCACGCACTTTTTGTTCAAGTAGTTGTGAAAGCGAAACCTCTGCATTTTTCAATGGCGTTACCGCAACTAGGATAGCTGGGGTAACATCACTGTTTATCGCCTGTGAGTATAGATGGTCTGCGGTGTTCTATGTTGATCACGGGCAATA
The DNA here is from genome assembly GCF_001996245.1 of Salinivibrio sp. MA607. Taxonomy (NCBI): domain Bacteria; kingdom Pseudomonadati; phylum Pseudomonadota; class Gammaproteobacteria; order Vibrionales; family Vibrionaceae; genus Salinivibrio; species Salinivibrio sp. MA607. The sequence continues at coordinate 136,168 of NZ_MUFJ01000003.1, forward strand.
AAGCCGCTATCGATTAGAAGACTTAAAGCACGCGATCTGAATATCCAAGCCCCTTTCTCCATTTGGGCGCGTAAATTTACCACAACTACCGATTTAAATCATTACAACAGCATGACAGGTTAATGAGGGGGGTAAGATATTTTTGTATTGATTACGCTTTCTGTTGACGCGCGCTCCTTTACCATACGACGTATTCCTTTTTGATTAGTTTCTATACCGTTAATGTCTAACTTGACATTATATGGTGTGATCTGGCTTCCAATTTGAACTGGATCATGCTTTTTTATTAAGTCTTTTGCGTTCTGTAAGAATTTATCTACCATCAAGACTCTTTTCATGGGCTGCCTAACAATGTTTGCGCGTATTTTACGGTTTTTGACAGGGATGCTGCTTATAGCCTGCACGTATGCAAGTACGTTTGCATGGGCTGACGACGCGTATCTGTCAGAAGAAAAAGACATACTAGTCGTTGCGCATTCGTCTGAATGGAAACCCTACAGCTACATACCGGGTAATGGTCAACCCAAAGGCTTATTGATTGATTTTTGGCAGGCTTACGCTAAATACAATCACGAATCGATTCAGTTTATGCTGCTCGACTGGGCTGACTCCCTTTCGTATATGAAAGAGGGAGGCAATCGCGTTCACGCGGGATTACTCAAGTCTCCCGAACGTGAAGCCTATTTGGATTATGTGGCGCCTATCTTCAATACGAATGGGTCTTTATATGTGCAAAATCAGGCGGGACAAGTTAGTAAAGATCCGTTAGCCGCAGACAAAGTGGTTGGCGTGGTGGCTGGCAGCTACGAATCTTGGTTTTTAGCTGAACATTATCCTAATGTGAAGCAAAGACGCTTTCGGCGTAATGAAACGTTATTTAGTGCCGCGCTCGATGGCGAAATCAGTGCACTCGTTGCCGATAGCCAAACCGCAAACTTTTATTTTTTGACGCAAGGTAAGCCGCTGGCGTTTGTTGCCGATCAAGTGCTGTATACGCGTCCGATTTATGCGGCGGTACCTAAAGGTAATCAAGCACTACTGAGCGAGATACGTGCCGGCATTGATAACATCCCCGCACAAGAGCTACTGCGTATTAAACAAAAATGGATTAATACCGAACGCGTCGAAGCCTACCCCACTTGGCTTATCCCGAGTGTCGCTCTTGCGGTGTTATTAGGCGCGGTGACCTATATTTTTATTCTAAAGCGTATGGTGTATAAGCGGACTGTTGCGCTGCGCCAAGCCAATTCACGTCTGCGAGAGTTTGCTAATACGGATCCTTTAACGCAGCTGTTAAACCGTCGTGGTTTAGACGCTTACTTTTCACGTCAAAAGCCCAAACTTAGCCGTCAGCAAGAAATGGGATTGATCCTGATTGATCTTGACCATTTCAAACAAGTCAACGATACCTACGGGCATATGCAAGGCGATAAAGTGTTGGTACACCTTGCCAGCTACCTAAAGCGATTAGTCAAAAAAGGCGCTGCAGCACGTCTGGGAGGCGAAGAGTTCTGTGTACTCTGTCCAACGCCAAATTTAGATGCCTTGATTGAAATAGCGAACCATATTCGCTGCGATGTGGCGGATAGTGTATTTGAGTTTGACGGTGCTGAGATACGGGTAACGGTCAGTATCGGTGCAATCATTGCCAGTGATGTTACCGATGATATGGACGCGTTAGAGCTTGATGCTTTGATTCATGCGGCAGATGTGTTGATGTATCGCGCTAAGCACCGAGGACGTAACCAAGTAATGCTCGCCTCGTCTCAATCGGTGAAGACGCCTATTTCAGCGATGTAATCCCCTTAGCGCGTTATACCTTATCAGACACAACATCCCACCAAGAAAGTCGGCTCCTTTTTAGGGGTCGTTTTTTTATCAAGCGGTTATAGGGCGTGCACCGGTTTTTTCTTTTTCTTTCTCTTGCAGCGCGACGAAAGTTAAATATACTGTATGTATATACAGGTATTTTAATGATGAAAACGCTCGAACAATTAGCCCAACAACACGGCCTATGGCGTGCTAGTCAGCGTCCGCTAATGGCTGAGTTACCCGATAAGCAAGCGACCGGTTATGCCGCGTTTGATCAGCGTCTGGGTGGGATCCCTACGCCAGGGGTTACGGATATCATCAGTGATTTTGGCGTTGGTGAGCTGCGGTTAGTATTGCCTGCGCTGTATCGCGCCACCGGTAAAGAGATCGCCTGGATCCGTCCTCCGGTCGGTATTAATGCGGCAATGTTACATCAGCAAGGTTATCCAACAGAAAACACCTTGCTAGTATATCCCGATAGCGATCAACATGCGCTGTGGGCAGCCGAGCAAGCGGCGCGCAGTGGTGCGTGTCAGGCGGTAGTGTTATGGCCATCTTCGCTCACGATTGGGCAAGTCAAACGCTTAAAACTGGCGGCCGAACATGGTCAATGTGCGGTGGTGTTGTTGCGCCGTCAGCAATCGTATTCATTGAGCTTGCCGGTTGATTTAAGTGTGGCGCTGGCCCCTTCTGCGTGTGGCGTGACAGTCACGGTGCGCTATTGTCGCGGCCAATGGCCACCGGCCCCGTTTACCCTCGATTGGCGCGAGCAATGGTCCGCTTTGGTGACTTGGCCGAGCAGCGCAGATAATTTGCTCGCCTTTCCCTCACGGCAACAGCGGGAGCAAGCGTGATGACTCTGTGGCTGTACCTGCATTGCCCGAGCTTGTTGTTAGATAGCCTCTATGTGCCGTCACCTGAGCAGGCAGTGGGGCTGGTCAACGAGCAAGAAGGCCGTTTAGTGCAGCTCTCTGKGGCGGCTAACACACACGGTCTGAATACCGGTATGGGATTAGGGGCGGCGGCAGTTAACTGTCATCAGCTTGCGGTCTACCCTTATTGCGCGAAGAAAGAGCAGTCGGCCCTTGAGCAGATCGCCACACAGCTTTATCCGTTGGTCGCGGAAATCAGCCTTAATCCGCCTAAAGGTTTATGGCTACACGTGTCACCGATGTTAGCGCTATATCAAGGGTTTCCCCCGCTATGGCAGGCAGTGACTCAAACGTTGGTTGAAAATGGCATCCGTTATCAGGCTGGTGTGGGCCAAACGCCGCGTGCCGCCGAGCTTATGGCGTATGGCCACGCGGGCAAGATCAGTACCGACCCCGAGCATTTGCAGGCAGCGTTGCAGCAATTGCCGTTGGCCGCAGCGCCTTTACCGGAGACGGTGAAAACCCAGTTTACGCGTCTAGGCTTCTCTCAGTTAGGTGAGCTTATCGCCTTGCCTACCGCTTCGCTGATGCGACGTTTTCCCCGCACAGTGGTGGATTATCTTGCCGAAGTGAGTGGCGATAAGCCGACGCCACTGAATTATTTTCAGCCACCGCTGCAATTTTTTCAGCAACGGATTTTGTTGTTTGAGCTCAGTGAGCAAGCCCATTTATTGCCCATTATCGAGAATCTCGTCTCGGCACTGTGCCACTTTCTTGAGCAGCGTAGTGCCTGCACGCCTGCGCTGACGTTGGGGTTTAGCTTGCGTGATAATCGCGAAGAAACCCTTTCCGTGGTGGCCGCGCATGGTGAGAAAGACCCCGATCGCTGGATGGCGTTGGTGCGTTTACGCCTGGCGTCATGGCAAGTAAGCCAGCCAGTAACGGCGGTGAGTGTGGCTGCCACGCACATCGATTGCCACCAACCCGGCCAAGTGAATCTGTTTAGCCCGCAGCAAGGTGATCAAAGCCGCGATGAGTTGGTTGCGACTCTGGCGGCCCGATTAGGGGAGGAAGCGGTCATGCGGTTAGCGTATGTGGATCATCACCGTCCCGAGGCCGCGAGTCAGCACCTACCGCATCATCAACGCGTTACTCAGCCAACGTCGGTGCCGACGCGCCCGCGTCCAAGTTTATTATTGCCGCAGCCTACGCCACTGGTGGGTAAGGTCACTTTACGTGAAGGGCCGGAGCGGATTGTCACGGGCTGGTGGGAAGGTGCGCCTATCCAGCGCGATTACTTTATTGCTCAAAACGCTCAGCAACAATGGCTATGGGTATTTCGCACGCCAGAGCAAACTTGGTTTTTACACGGTTGGTTTAGTTAGACGGTGAAGCGATGAGTACGTATGCCGAGCTGGTATGTTGCAGCAATTTCTCCTTTCTTGAGGGCGCCTCACACCCGGAAGAGCTGGTGGCGCAAGCGGCGGCATTGGGCTATCAAGCGCTCGCGATCACCGATGAATGCTCGGTCGCAGGCGTGGTGCGTGCGTATCAAGCTCAGCGTGGTTATCCGCAGCTTTCGCTGATCATTGGCAGTCGCTTTCGTCTGCAGGCGTTAGATGTTGTTCTGCTGTGTCCCACCCAAGCGGCTTACCAAGAGCTGTGTCGGATTATCACCAATGCGCGGCGGCGCAGTCACAAAGGCGATTACCAGCTGAGCGAGTGGGATCTGATGTCGATACGTCATGGCTTGGTGCTATGGCTACCCAGTGGCGCGGAGAGTGATCATCACTGGGCGACGTGGCTGCTGCGTTATCATGCTGAGCGCTTGTATCTGGCTGTGCGCCGCGATTTAGCAGAACACGATCATCCGTATCTGGCGCACTGTCGCATGCTGGCAAGCCAGTATGAGCTTCGTGTGACAGCGTGTGGTGATGTGCAGATGCATCACCCTGAGCGACTAGCATTACATCATACTTTAACCGCGATTTGGCATCGTCAGCCTGTGGCTGAATTGGGGCAGACTTTATTGCCCAATGCAGAGCGGGCTTTACGCCCGCTATCTAAGTTACAGACTCTATTCCCACCCGAGTGGCTAGCGGAAAGTGCCAAGATTGCCGCTCAGTGTCAGTTCTCCTTGGCGAGCCTCAAATACAGCTACCCCAAAGAAGTGGTGCCAACCGGCGAGTCTGCGATGGCGTATCTGCGTGACGCGGTCAAGCAAGGCGCACAGCAGCGTTTCCCCAAGGGGGTACCCAGTGACGTGGGAGCCATCATTGAAAAAGAGCTCGCGCTTATCGAGGCGCTCGATTACCCGTATTACTTTTTGACCATTTACGATCTGGTGCGCTTTGCTCAATCGCGTGGGATCTTATACCAAGGGCGCGGCTCGGCGGCGAACTCGGTGGTGTGTTATTGCTTAGGGATCACCGCGGTGGATCCGTGCAAAGTCGATGTGCTGTTTGAACGTTTTATTAGCAAAGAGCGCGACGAGCCGCCGGATATTGATGTGGACTTTGAGCACCAGCGCCGTGAAGAAGTAATCCAGTATTTGTATCAAAAATATGGCCGTGAGCGGACTGCCTTAGCGGCAACCGTGATCCGTTATCGGCTTAAAAGTGCACTGCGTGATGTGGGCAAAGCGTTGGCGATCCCCGCTAGCCAGATTGATTTTTTTATTCAAAACCTCAATCGGCGCGATAAAACCCAGCCTTGGACGCAGCAACTTCAGCAGTTGGGCCTGGATCCTAAAAGCGCGAAAAGCCAACAATGGCTGTCGCTTACCCAGACATTGATCGGCTTTCCGCGCCACCTTTCTCAGCATGTCGGTGGCTTTGTGATTGCAGATGGGCCTTTGTATGAGTTGGTGCCGGTGGAAAATACGGCGATGGCAGAGCGGACGGTGATCCAGTGGGATAAAGACGATCTGGAAACACTGCATCTGATGAAAGTCGACGTACTGGCGCTGGGTATGCTCACCGCGATTCGACGTACCTTTGATTTGATTGCCCAAACCGGTGGCCCTCGCTTGAGTTTGGCGGCGATCACTCAACAAGGCGATGATCCGGCGGTGTTTGCGCGCATTCAGAACGCCGATACCGTAGGGGTATTTCAAATTGAGTCACGGGCACAAATGAGTATGCTACCGCGGCTCAAACCGGCTTGTTATTATGATTTGGTGATCCAAATTGCCATTGTCCGCCCCGGCCCGATTCAAGGTGACATGGTGCATCCGTATTTAAAGCGCCGTGATGGGGAAGAAGTGGTGAGCTACCCGTCCAAAGCGGTTGAGCAAGTGCTGGCGCGTACGCTTGGAGTGCCCATTTTTCAAGAGCAGGTGATCAAACTGGCGATGGTGGCAGCCGGTTTTTCTGGTGGCGAAGCGGATCAGCTGCGTCGTGCGATGGCCGCATGGAAGAAAAAGGGTGGACTAGCGCCGTTTCGCGACAAATTGATTACTGGGATGACCGCGCGTGGCTATCGCGTCGACTTTGCCGAGCAGCTTTACCGGCAAATCTGTGGTTTTGGTGATTATGGTTTCCCAGAAAGCCACTCGGCGTCGTTTGCGGTCTTGGCCTATGTATCGGCGTGGCTGAAGCATTATTATCCCGCCGCGTTTTATACCGCCTTGCTCAATAGCCAGCCGATGGGGTTTTACTCGCCGTCACAACTGATGCAAGATGCCACGCGCCATCAGGTACCCGTGTTGCCGGTTTGTGTGCAACACTCGGGGGCGGATCATTGCTTAGAAAAGGTCGACGATCACTGGGGCGTGCGGCTGGGATTGCGATTAGTCAAAGGGTTGAGTGCGGCGGCGATAGACCGATTGCTGGTCCATCGTCCAGAGTCGGGGTTTGCGTCTTTGTCGGCACTGCAAGAAATTAACCTTGACCGCGATGCCTATCAAGCCCTAGCCAGCAGTGGCGCATTGGCGGCGCTGGCTGGCAATCGCTATCAGGCGCGCTGGGCACTGATGGATCAGCAGCGGCAACTGCCGCTACTGGCCACCAGTGACGATGAGGTTGTCTTGCCTCATTCGCCTTCCCAATGGCAGAACGTGATTGAAGATTATGCGTCCATGGGGCTGTCGCTCACCGATCATCCTATTCGTTTGATGGCGCAAGCCGGCACGCTGGGCCGTTTTACCCGCGGCGTTGAGTTATCACGGTGTGCGCCGCAAAGCTGGGTCGCGGTGGCGGGCGTGGTGACGGGCAAGCAATCACCAGGTACCGCCAGTGGTGTAACCTTTGTCACCTTGGAAGATGATACCGGCAATATTAATGTGGTGGTCTGGGCGGGGACGGCACGGGCGCAATCCCGTGCTTTTATGCAAGCCAAGGTGTTGAAAGTGCATGGCATTGTCGAGCGTCAGGGCGAGGTGGTGCATGTAATTGCCGGTAAGTTGATTGACCTTACCCCTAAGCTCACCACCTTGTCGGTTACGTCGCGTGAGTTTCGTTAATAGGGTGTGCCCGCGATTTGCTGATCGCTTGGCGCAGCGCATGCCGCAATCGCCTGAATACGTTGGCGATGAAGCTCATCACGAATCGCTGCCCCTTTAAAGCCAGCGTCGACAATCGGCTTTACATCGACGTTCTCGGCACAGGCAAAGCGCTCACGTAAGGCATCGGCTTGCGGGTAATGATAATTTTCACGTCCCTTGCGGCCACGCACATCGGCTAAACATGCCAAGGCCAATTGCTCAACCCGTTCAGGTTTTCGCCACGCATCAATTTGATTAAATAATGCCACCCAATGCTCGGGGCTGAGTTGATCGCATTTATGGATCTTAGAGTGATGTGCACTGACTACCAAGGCTAAATCTCTGCATTGATTGGGAATTTTAAGCCGCTCGCACAGCTCTTTTATCACCGGCAGCCCGCGATCGCCATGGCCGCGATGGCCGGGCAAGATGGAGGAAGGGGTGAGAGCTTTACCGAGATCATGGACTTGTGCAGCAAAGCGAATGCATTTGTCATCGGTCAACGAGGCGGCATAACGGCTGACCATTTCAGTGTGGATGCCGGTATCGATCTCAGGGTGCCAGTTGGCAGGATTCGGCACGCCGTACAGGGCGTCGATTTCAGGAATTACTACCGCAAGTGCACCACAATCGCGCAGCACAGCAAGAAACACATCGGGACGATCACTGCCAAGCGCTTTCTCCCACTCCCGCCAAACTCGCTCTGGGGTGAGGTGGGCAAGTTCGCCGTTGGCGACCATCGTTTTCATCAGCGCCAATGTATCGTCGGCAATGGTGAAGCCGAGAGGCGCAAAGCGGGCGGCAAATCGTGCCACACGTAGCACGCGCAATGGATCTTCGCTAAAGGCGGGCGAGACATGACGTAACATCCGGTTGTGTAAATCTTGCTGACCGCCATAAGGGTCAATCAAGGTGCCATCTTCATCTTGGGCAATGGCGTTTATAGTGAGATCACGCCGCTGAAGATCGGCCTCTAACGAGATATCTGGCGAAAAGTCACACACAAAACCGGTGTAGCCTTGGCCCGATTTACGCTCTGTGCGTGCTAATGCGTACTCTTGATGCGTTTCTGGATGCAAAAAGACTGGGAAGTCTTGGCCAACTTGTTGATAGCCTGAGGCTTGCATTTGCTTCACTGTCGCGCCCACCACGACCCAATCTTTGTCCGTGACCGGTAAACTTAACAACGCATCGCGTACCGCGCCGCCGACAAGATAGTGTTTCACACAAAGCTCCTTGGTTGCAGAAAGTGAAGAAACAGCAAAGATGCTGAGTCATACCTTCATAGAAGTATACATATAGCGTAGCAGCACGCCCACCGTGTGCTGATAATGGTTACCGTTGGATGGCTAATCGTTAGCTAACCAATGAAAGATGGGATTGCTCATCAACGACGGGATTGCTCATCAACGACGAGATAGAAAAAACGCGGGATAAAACGTAAACGATATAAACGTGGCGATCTAAATAAAATAGGCTGCAAACGCAGCCTATTTATCGGAGATTGATTATGCCCAGCCGTCACGGCGACGTTTTTTACGTGGGATAAGATGTGGCAGCACAAGGCCAAACAGTAAGCCGCCGCCGGCCACCATGCCGCCGTAGGTGAACCAGCGCATTAATAAGTCATCTTTTTGCGTATCAATTTTTGCACGCAAAGCACGAATTTCATTTTGTGCATCAATCAGTTTTTTATTGAGTTCGCTGCTGTGTGTTTCTAGCTTCTCGATTTGCGCATTACGCTTTTTAAGCGACTCAACCAACCCTTTTTGTTGCGCTTTGGCATCATCCTGTGCACTCGATAAGGCTGTTTTTACTTTTTTGAGCTCGGCTTCAAGCGCAGGTACACGTTCTTTCAAGCCAGGTTGAGTGGTGACGAAGTCACTTTTCACCCAGCCTTTACGGCCGCGACTATCGACAATTTGCGAATAGCCCGCATTTTGGTCGCGCTTGAGTACAGTGATTTTATCGCCTGCATCAACACTGCCGATAATGCGATATTGTGTACCAGGGCCAGAGTGCATATAGGTAAATAATTCATCAGAAATATAGTTCTCCGCCATGGCTYGCGGCGCGGTGACGAGAACGAATAGCAATATGAGAGCAGAATACAGGTGTTTCACGTCTGGGGTCCTTTGCATTATTCAGTGTGGGACACATCGGCTTTGCTAGGCATAGTGCCATAGGCTAAAAAGAAAGGGGAGCCATGCCCCCCTTTTTTTAACCGTGATTTGACATCGCTGCCGACTGTTAGGCAAAGAAGGTGATCATTACTTGGTAAAAGATCACAGCTAATAAAGCGCCTGCTGGAAGCGTGATGAGCCACGAGGCAACAATATTGCGCACCACGCCGAGGTTGAGTGCGGCAATGCCTCTGGCAAATCCAACGCCGAGAACGCCACCGACTAATGTTTGCGTGGTCGAAATCGGTAAGCCTGTTCCCGAGGCTAAAACGACTGTGCTCGCGGTGGCTAATTGCGCGGCAAATCCGCGGCTTGGTGTGAGTTCTGTTATTCCTGAGCCAACGGTCGCCATGACACGATGCCCCAAGGTCGCAAGGCCGATGACAATGCCGGCACCGCCCATCGGAAGAATCCACCAAGCAATGTGTGCTTTTTCTGCCACAGTACCGAGGTTTTGCACGGTCGCGACAATCGCTGAAAGGGGACCAATGGCATTGGCAACGTCGTTTGAGCCATGCGCGAAGGCCATGGCACACGCCGTGACGACCATGAGTAAGCTGAATATCCGCTCAACGCCTTGAAAACCTTGGCTCTCATCGCCGCGATATTTTCTAGAGATGTAATACACGCCAAAAAACATCACCAGTGCAGACAAGACAATTGACGCACTGACTGACTCTAACGTGGTCAAATGCAAGCCAACATGCTTGAGCCCTTTTTTAATGGTCACCATCGCAATAATAAACGCGGTGAGGAACATATAAATGGGGACAAAACGTTTTGCATTGAGTACGGGGCGGTCAGTGTCAAAAATGAGGCGCTGGGCGCTAAGAAAAATAAAGTAGGCAAAAAGACCGGAGATAAAGGGGGTGATCACCCAACTGCCAACGATACCTTGGACGGTATGCCAATCGACGGCCTCAGAGCCAACCGATAGGCAAGCAAAGCCAATGATCGCGCCAATTATCGAATGGGTGGTGGAGACTGGCCAGCCCATATAGGAGGCAAGGAGCAGCCAAGTACCCGCCGCGAGCAGAGCGGACATCATGCCAAAGACCAATTCTAACGGTTGATCGGCATAGAGACTGGTATCGATAACACCTTTTCTAATGGTATCTGTGACTTCACCGCCAGCTAAATAAGCGCCGGCAAATTCAAAAATCATGGCAACAATAATGGCTTGCTTGATGGTTAGCGCTTTAGAGCCCACAGACGTGCCCATTGCGTTGGCGACATCATTGGCACCAATACCAATTGCCATTAAAAAACCAAAAGCCGCGGCGACCATAATAAGAATGGTCCCGTGATTCATCAGGATTTCCATTGTAATACCTTGTTGTTACATCACTCGGTTAGGAACGGGAAAGCATGACCTCTAAGCGCGCACCGACACGTTGCGCTTGATCAGCAATTTCGCCGACCCACTCGAGGATTTTGTACAAGAACATGACGTCGACAGGATTGTATTCCTGTTCCACCGCCATCAATGCCTGGCGAAGCTGGATTTGCATTGAGTCAGTATCATCTTCAATCACATCCAACTGATGAATCATTTCGGCCACTAAGGTGACTTCGCGTCCTTTAAATCCAGTCTCAAGCAGTTCTTCGAGCTCATTAATCACCCGACGTGCTTGAGCGGCTGCATCTAGGCACCGTTGTACATAAGCAATGAAAGCGGTATTCATTGTTGGGGGCATACGAAGCTGGCGGCCGATCACTCGGCCGGCAATATCTTTGGATAAGTTTGCCAATTTGTCTTGCTGAGTCAGTAACTCGAGCATGTCCGTCCGATCAACGGGCATAAACAAACCGCGGGGCAACTTGAGTCGGATATTGCGCTTCAGGGTGTCAGCATCTTTCTCTATCTCAGAGATTTGGTGACGGAGTTGATTCGCCTTTTCCCAATCTTGCTGTTCGCAAGCATGGAAAAACGGGATCAGTAGCTCACAGCAATCATTGACACGATTGACGTGGCGTTGCAGAGGTTTTATAGGGCTTTTTGCGAATAGCCCAACAATTGTATTGACTGGCATAGCCGTAATCTACCTGGTTGCCTCACGCCCAAAGGGCAAAGAGTGGAGGCTAAACGTTCAACGATGGTATATCGGAGCGGCGAATGGTAGCGCAGAACATTGGCTAAAGAAACAGCTTTTGTGATCTATGCCGCAGTGCGTTTGATCAAGACTGGTGGTTATAGTCCTTGCCGACAAGATCAATTGTTCATATCCTTGTCAGGCAATTGGCTATAGGTACCCGTATGGACACTGAGATAGAGCTCAAATTTTTTGTCTCTTCTGACTTTCCTCACCGCATCCGCGATAAGATTGTCAGTGTAAAGCAGCTACAGCAAAGCCAGCGTGAGCTGGGCAACATCTACTTCGATACGCCAGATTTTACCCTACGCGAACACGATATCGGTTTGCGTGTGCGTTGTTTTGATGGTGTTTATATTCAAACGCTCAAAACCGCTGGCCGGGTGGTAGCTGGGCTGCATCAGCGCCCAGAATACAACGCTGAGCTTAATGGACCTGAGCCCGACCTTTCTTTGATCCCGGTCGATGCATGGCCTGATAGTGTCAATATTGATGCACTGAGTCAGTCGATTCAGCCGCTCTTTTCCACCGACTTTGTCCGCCAACAGTGGCTCTTAGCCACTGACGACGGGAGTCAAATAGAGTTAGCCAGCGATCAGGGTGAAGTCTCAACCGAAGCCGGTGATAAAGATGTGATTTCTGAGGTCGAGCTAGAGCTTATTTCGGGTCAAACCGATGCCTTATTTTCATTGGCGCGCAACCTTGCCGATGAGGGAGGACTGCGACTGGGAAATTTGAGTAAAGCCGCGCGAGGCTACCGCTTAGCCACTGGCTATCAAGGCGACCCGGTCAAAGCGCTGTCTATCGTCAAACTGAGCGCCGACGATACGCAAGAGAAAGCGCTCATCCGAATTCTTGAGCACGCGCTCAGCCACTGGCATTACCACGAACAAATCTACATAGAGCGAGAGTCGCTTGATGCGCTGCAGGAAATTCGCTACGCGGTATTACTGATCCGCCAAGCCTTCGTTCTATTCGGCAGCGTGTTGCCGAGACGAGCGAGCACATTATTGCGTCAAGAGTTGCAATGGTTTGATGGCGAACTCGCTTGGCTGGATGATGCGTGGGCGAATGCACGCTTGTGTGAAGATAAGGGCCAATACCTGCGCAAACTCAATGCCCGAAAAATGATGGTCAAAACGCTGAAAGCTGAGCAAACTCAGTTGCCGGAGCGCGAGGATATCGTGGCGTTACTTCATACCTCTCGCTACTGCAATCTGTTGCTTGATTTAAGTCGTTGGATTCTCTCTAAAGGTTGGCAGCCGTTTTTAGATGAAAAAGCAGCGGATAAATTGGCGCTACCGATTCAAACCCTGGCCGATAAGGCATTACCTGAATCTTGGCATGAGCTCCTTGATGCCTTTGACGAGAGTAAGACACTGACAAGGCATGAGTATTTTGATCAGTATCCACGTCTGCAACGCAACTTGGTGTTAGGGACCTGCTTGGCGTCACTCTTTGATAAAAGTCGCCGTAAAGCGTTTCGACTGCCTTGGCTGGATTTACTGCAAGGTATAGAGGAACTTCGGCTACTTGAGCCAGTACGTGATTTAGTTGCAGCGATTGACGATGACGACGATAAGCAACAAGCGGAAAAGTGGTTAGCGAGAAAAGAAGAATCACTTTTTCATGCGATGACGCAAAGCCGCCAAACAGGCTTACGCCTCACGCCTTATTGGCAAGAATAAGCGACGCTAAAAAGTGTAAGAGAATAAGTAGAAGCAGCCAGATGGCTGCTTTTTTTAGCCGAATCGATTATGCAAATAAGATGTTTCTGTATGCATCGCCATGGCGCCTTTGGTCTCGACGTTGACTCGGTAAAAACCCAGTCAAGATCAATCTATGTTGGTGGTTTTTGCGTTATAAACGGTTTACGCGTCACATGATAATTTGACTAAGTTATCATTATGGGCAATGTTTGTGGTTAAATTTCACAAATACGGTAAACAAGGATTCAGCCTGCGTGGTGTTTGTCGATATAACATCACCTAGTATCAATAATCGCCCGTTTTTTTGGGTCACTCAGTTGGCTTGATAGCGGTCATGGAGCTTTCAGGATTATGGCTAAACATACCTTCTATGCGTGGGAAAAACCCGTTACCAATCTGCGCTTGATTCCAAAACTCGTGATTCTTATGGTATTTAGTACCATTATTTTGGTCGGTAAGCAGATGTGGGACGCCAATACATTTCGCCAATCCGTCATTGATTTCACCTTAAGCCAGACCCAAGAACTTGCCCGTTCCAGTGCCGCAATGACTGGCACATTAATCGAGCAACCGGACGGAGAGCGTCTGATGCGAGAGACGGTCGACACCATGAACAATGAGTTCAGTGAAGGCGCGTATTTATTTTTAGTCAATGGCGAGACGCGTCAGATTTGGGCGCACCCCTCCATGAGACAATTTGATCAATTGCGTGTGCCGGATGACACCTCAGGCGCTGATATTACTGAGCTTTTTATCAATCAGTCACAGCCGTTCAGTTACACCGTCTATGATGGCGGGCGACATGGGTATGCCGTGCCTGTAGGCAACAGCGACTGGTGGTTAGTGGCCTCGCAACCCACATCTGAAGCGCAAGCGTATTACCAAGATTATATCATCAAAGTGGCGTGGCAGACTGCGGTAATGATTGTGTCTTTTATGGTGATCTTGCTGGGTGGATCTAACATCATGCTGCGCCAAATCAACTACCTGACCGATAGGATTCGTGCGTTGGCGAATCGCGATTTGAGTGAGCCGATTGAAATGAATAGCCAAGACGAGTTTGGCGATCTTGCGCGCGAGCTGGAAACGTCTCGTCGGCAATTGGTCGACGTGATTCAAGCGCAGCGACAAGCGTCAGACGATCTGTCGTCTCTGGCCGAGATCATGACCATCAGCATGTCGGAAACCAAAGAATCGTCGAAAGAGCAGTTCGATGAAATGGATCAACTGGCGTCAGCCATGAGTGAAATGAGCGCCACCGTGCAAACGGTCGCAGAGCATACCCGAGAAGCAGCTAAAGCGACTGAAAGCTCCAGTCAGCAAGCCAGCAGTGGCCAAGCGCATGTTAGCACCACCATTAATACCATCAATGCGCTGTCAAATGACATTAGTGAGTCATCACAAGTCGTCGGTCAGGTCGACGCGCAAGTGGAGAAAATTGGTACTGTGGTGGTGACCATTCAAGGCATCTCAGAGCAAACCAATCTATTGGCGCTTAACGCCGCGATTGAAGCTGCCCGGGCGGGGGATACAGGACGCGGCTTTGCGGTTGTGGCGGATGAAGTGCGTAAGCTGGCACAACATACCCAAGAAGCGACGGTTGAAATTCAAGATATGATCACCCAACTGCAGCAAAGTGCACAAAAAGCGGTGGGACTGATGGATCGCAGTGTGACGGAGGCGAGTGCCGGGGTAGACTCGGTGAGTCAGGCAGGTGGCGAGTTAGAGCAAATTGTTACTCAAATCCAATCACTGAATGATATGAACTTCCAAATTGCCTCGTCGGCAGAGCAACAAGCCTCGGTGGCCGGTGAAATGAATCAAAACCTCACCAATGTTAAAGACTTGGTTCAGGCGTCAGTGACGGTGGCGAGCGAGCTGCATGAAACGGCTGAAATGGTCGAGCAAAGTGCTCAGTCACTGAAAGACAAGATCGATGCCTTTAAAGTGTAATCGTTGTCCCTTCACATCCCGATAAAGATAACGGCTCACTGCATTAGTGAGCCGTTTTTGTTAGTGTCAAATGAAGGAATTATCAAAAGGAATGCTCATGGTGCTGTCTGACTCCCTTTCCGCCAACCTGAATCAACATTGGACACAATTGGCTGAATTCGCCCCCCAAGCACTTGACCAATGGCAAGGACCCGCCCGCGACCAGCTGGAAAAGGCATTGGTATGCAGCGATTTTATTGCCTCTGCGCTCACGCACACTGACGGATTGTTGCAATGGCTTTATCAACATCACCGCGATGTATCACGCGAGGCCTGCTATCAGCCAGAACTGACGGCAGCGCTTGAGACGGTGAATGATGAGCATGAATTCCATCGTCAACTACGTCTGTGTCGGCAACGTGAACTTGTGTGGATTGCTTGGCGCGATATTCATCAGCAGTGGCCAGTAGAGGCGAGTTTACAGCATTTATCGGCCTTGGCTGAGGCGCAGATCCTCAGTGCTTATCACTGGTTATATCAGCGTTGTTGCCATGATTGGGGCACGCCAATGAGCCCAGATGGCGACCCTCAGCCTATGTTGATACTCGGGATGGGGAAATTGGGAGGCGGTGAGCTCAATTTTTCTTCCGATATCGATTTGATTTTTACCTATCCCGAAAATGGAGATACTCAGGGAGCAAGGCGCAGTATCGCCAATGCCCAATTCTTTACGCGACTGGGTCAAAGGCTGATAAAAGCGCTCGATCAGCCTACCGTCGATGGTTTTTGCTATCGCGTTGATATGCGATTGCGCCCATTTGGCGACAGTGGGCCTTTGGTGATGAGCTTTTCTGCCTTGGAAGATTACTACCAAGAACAAGGGCGTGATTGGGAGCGTTACGCCATGGTTAAAGCACGGGTGATGGGCAAAGAGCAATACGACTGTTATCAAACGCTTAGAAAAATGCTGCGTCCTTTTGTCTTTCGACGCTATATCGATTTTAGCGCGATACAAGCTTTAAGGCGGATGAAGCAGTTAATTCAACGAGAAGTACGTCGGCGTGGACTGACGGATAATATTAAACTGGGTGCGGGTGGCATTCGAGAAATTGAATTTATTGCACAATCTTTCCAATTAATTCGTGGGGGGCGAGAGCCCAGCTTGCGTCAGCGTGGCTTACTGGAAACCTTGGATGCGATAGAAGAACTGGCGTTACTGCCAGCCGCTGAAGTCAGTCAGTTAAAAGCAGCCTACTGCTATTTGCGTCGGGTCGAGAACTTATTGCAGGCCATAGATGACAAACAAACGCAGACCTTGCCCGATAACGCGCTTGATCGGGATCGTCTCTCCTTCGCAATGGGAAGTAAAGATTGGGCGAGTTTACACGCGGAGATCGCGCGGCACATGCAGGCGGTCAATCAGGTTTTCTCTGGCTTAATTGGCGAAGATGAACAAGATAACGACATGGATGTTGATAGTGAGTATCACGATCTATGGGCGATGGCGCGCGATGTCGACAACGCTAAATTGATCCTCACAGGGTTGGATGTGCCGGAGACCAATATTGCTGAGCAATTATTAACGTTTAAGCAGGAGCTGGCGAAACGGACCGTTGGCCCACGTGGCCGTGAGGTGGTCAATCGTCTGATGCCGGTGTTGTTAAGTAAATTATTAACCTTGCCTGAGCCTCAACAGGTTCTGCCGCACATTACCCATTTATTATTAAATATTGCCACTCGGACAACGTATTTAGAGTTATTAGATGAACATCCGGGGGCGATTGATCAAGTCCTTCGGCTTTGTACCGCCAGCCCCATGGTGGCGGAAAAGCTGGCACGTTATCCCTTGTTGCTCGACGAGCTGCTGGATCTGACCCACTTGTATCAACCTCTTGCGCCTGATGCGTATCGCAGCGAATTGCGCGATTATCTGGCACGGATCCCGGTTGAGGACATGGAGCAGCAGATGGAGGCCGTACGTCAGTTCAAGCAAGTGCAACTATTAAAAATTGCCGCCGCAGATATTGCCGGTGTCTTACCGGTGATGCGGGTCAGTGATCATTTGACTTACTTGGCCGAGGCGATTGTAGAGGCGGTGGTCAATCAGGCCTGGCACCAGATGGTGGAAAAATATGGCCAACCGACACACTTAGGCGAGCGAGAGGGACGTGGCTTTGCGGTGATTGGTTACGGCAAGTTAGGAGGCTGGGAGCTGGGTTACAATTCCGATCTCGACGTGGTTTTTCTCCATGACTGCCCGGCGGATGTTGAGACTGATGGGCGAAAAGTGATTGATGGCCGGCAATTTTATCTGCGTTTGGCGCAGCGCATTGTGCATCTTTTCTCCACCCGCACTCCGTCTGGGATTTTGTATGAAATCGACACGCGCCTTCGCCCATCAGGTACCTCAGGGATGCTGGTGAGCACGTTAGAGGCCTACGCGGATTATCAACAAAACGAAGCCTGGACGTGGGAGCACCAAGCGTTAGTTCGCGCGCGGATGATCGACGGCGACCCCGACCTTGAGTCTGGCTTTGCACAGGTGCGGCATCGCATTTTATCGGCCTCGCGCGATCAGGACATATTGCGCGAGCAAGTCAGTGGTATGCGTGAAAAAATGCGGCAGCATAAAGCGACAGGGCAAAACGATACCTTCTCTATCAAACAAGACGCTGGTGGGATCACGGATATCGAGTTCTTAGCGCAATACCTGGTGCTCGGCAACAGTGCCACACAACCTGCGTTAACCCGTTACAGCGATAACGCACGCATTTTTGAGCAAGCTGGCGAGCTTGGCGTGATGACGATGGCACAAGCAGAGCGCCTGAAATCGGCGTATACCCGCATGCGCAATGCATTGCATCGTAGCCACTTGGCCGGAGAGAGTGGCAAGGTCGAAGCCAGTGCATTCCTCGACGAACGCGATGCCGTGATGCAAGCTTGGCAACAATGGCTAGCGACAGAAAAGGCGTCGTAAATCAGCGATCCGCGTGCGATGCTCAATAAAGCGATGGCTCGCCCTCAGGGCGTGTTTTAAAGCGTCGGTGTAACCACATATATTGCTCCGGCGCTTGTAGGATTAACTGCTCAACCGCGCGATTGGTGACAACGGCAGCCGCATCGGCGTCCTTGGGAAAATCTTGCAGCGGAGAATGGATGGTTATCCGGTACTGACCACCGCGTCGATCTCTCACAATCGAAAACGGCACCACGGCGGCGTGACCTGCGTGTGCGAGTAAGCTCGTTCCTGTGGTCGTACACGCTTTCTCAACGGCGAATAATGGCGCAAAGGTTGAACGGCGTCGGCCGTAGTCATGATCCGGTGCATACCACATCCTATCGCCTTGCTTGAGATGATGAATCATGGCTTTAACGTTTTTCCTGTCGATGGCCCAGTTGTGCCGAGTACGGCCACGGTGCTGGAACCAATCATAAACAGGGTTATTGTTAGGACGGTACACACCCACGCCAGGAGTGACCTCACCTAAGGCTCGCGCACCCAACTCTAAGTTCATCGAGTGCACAGCGATAACGAGTACCCCTTGCCCCTGATTTTCTAGGTGTTTAAGTTGGTCTAGGCCTTCATAGACCACATGTTTTTTGATGCGCCAAGAAGGCCAAAACCATGCCATACAGGTTTCAAAAAGGGCCAAGCCAGAGTTGGCAAAGTTCTCTTTCACCATCATCTGACGCGAGGCAGGACTCATTTCAGGGAAACACAATGCCAGATTACGATCGGCGATCTTCACTCGCCGTTTCATCAGCGTATGCATCAGTCGACCAAGCCCGCGCCCCGCGTAGAACTGAACGCGATAGGGAAGCCAGCTGGCTAGGTACATGAGCCCCACACCGAGCCAAGTGTGAAGATAGCGAGGGTGAAGAAATCCAATGTGAAATTTTGGCGGTGAAAAATCGCTCATAGTGTCAATGACTCGTGAAAACAAAAATGAAACCAGCCGTCAGGCAGGCGCCACATTGTAGAGTAAATTGCAGGGGCTGTCCTGTGCTTGTCTGCCAGATGGATGTTGAGATTGTGCGCAGCGCACGCCTGTACGCGCCCCATTTGGTTTTTGGCTATGCTACTATCGCTCGGTAACGACAGTATTCGGAGATCCAGATGAAACTCAGCCTGCCTGATTATAACCAAGCCAATGTTCTGGTCGTCGGTGATGTGATGCTTGACCGCTATTGGTATGGCCCCACCGGACGTATATCACCAGAAGCCCCCGTGCCCGTGGTCAAAATCAATCAAACGGAAGAGCGCCCTGGTGGGGCTGCCAACGTGGCGATGAACATCGCTGCTTTAGGGGGACATACCCAGTTAATTGGTTTGACAGGCAAGGACGAACAAGCGGATGCGCTGACCCAAACCCTGGACTCTTTAAACGTCAATTGTGACTTTGTGGCGCTGGACTCGCATCCGACGATCACTAAGTTACGGGTGATGAGCCGCAATCAGCAGCTGATCCGGCTCGATTTCGAAGAGGGATTTGCGGGCGTGGATCTCACCCCGATGCTCGTAAAAGTGAAAGCGGCCTTACCCAAGGCGCAGGCGATGATCTTATCGGATTATGCCAAAGGCGCATTGGCGCAGGTGCAGTCACTGATCCAAGCCGCCAATCAAGCCGGCGTGACCACCTTGGTGGATCCCAAAGGGACGGATTTCGAGCGCTATCGTGGCGCCAGTCTGCTTACGCCAAACCTGAGCGAATTTGAAGCCGTGGCTGGTACGGTGATAGACGATCAAAGCTTGGAAGAAAAAGGCTTAGCGTTGATTGAACACTATGAGCTTGGCGCGTTGTTGGTCACCCGCAGTGAGCACGGCATGACCTTGCTTCGTCCTGATGCTGCTCCACTTAACTTGCCGACGCTGGCCAAAGAGGTCTATGACGTCACCGGCGCTGGCGATACCGTTATTTCGGTGCTGGCGGCCTCGTTAGCTGCCGGCAAACCGATCGAACACGCATGTGCACTGGCCAATGCCGCTGCCGGTGTGGTGGTCGGCAAGCTCGGCACCTCAACGCTATCAACCATTGAGTTAACCGAAGCCATACACGGCTCTCACGAGTCCGGCTTTGGGGTCACCACAGAATCGCAACTGATCGACGCGGTTAAGGTGGCGCAAGGACGGGGTGAGAAAGTGGTGATGACCAATGGCTGCTTTGATATTTTGCACGCCGGTCATGTTGCCTATTTAAACGAAGCCGCTAAATTGGGCGATCGCCTGATTGTCGCGGTTAATACTGATGCGTCGGTACAAGGTTTAAAAGGACCAGGCCGTCCGGTTAATCCCACCGATCGACGCATGGCAGTCTTGGCGGGGCTTGGCGCTGTGGATTGGGTGGTACCCTTTGGCGAAGAAACGCCTGCGCGCCTGATTAGTGCGGTGTTACCGGATTTATTGGTGAAAGGCGGCGACTATCAGGTCAGTGAAATAGCCGGAGCTGAAGCGGTGCTTGCCAATGGCGGTGAGGTCAAGGTGCTTAACTTCGAAGAAGGATGCTCAACGACTGAGATCATTGAATCGATTCGGCGTGGTCAATAGCGCCTCTTGCCCTATCAATTGAAAACAATAAAAAAGGTGCCCGTCGGCACCTTTTTGCGTTCTCGAGCCTTAAGCGTGAATTAATCTTGTTTCACCAGCCCTTGGTTGATATCAAGTAAGTCTTGCTCGGTCAAGGTGCCGACCGCTTGGTGTAAACGCAAATGACTTAAAATGTAATCGTAACGTGCGTTTGATAGATTACGGTTGGCGTCATACAAACGGCGTGTCGCGTCTAACACATCGACAATGGTACGGGTGCCCACTTCAAAGCCGGCTTCTGTCGCTTCTAATGCCGAGCGAGCTGAAATCACCGTTTGTTCATAAGCACGCAGCGCGCCAATCGAAGCATTAATGTCGTTATAGAACGCACGCACATCTTTCACTGTGCTCCGGTAAGTGGACTCTAACCCCTGCGAGGCGGCCACATATTCATGTTGTGCTTTTTCAACATTGGCGGAGGTGCTGCCACCGGTGAAGAGCGGTAAGCTAAAGTTGAGCGCAGCCGTCCCCTCGTTAGAATCAACAGAGCCTGGCGTGTGTTGGTTATCAACATCCGTCATCCCGTATTTGGCGCTAAACGTCAACGTAGGCAGATGACCGGTTTTGGCGAGCTTAATCTGCTCTTTGGCGGTGTCACGCGCAATGCGGTTAGCCAGCAGTTGCAGATTTTTCTCTTCTGCGGTCTTCACCAAAGCAGCGGGTTGCTGTTGCGGGTTGCTGGCACTAAAACGCGCTTTATCGAGCACGCGTAAGTCTCTCGGCGCTTGGCCGGTGATCTCACGTAAGCCTTCATAGCTGTTGGTGAGAGCGTTTTCTGCCAAGATCTCATCGGCGAGCACAGCGTCATACTGCGCTTGAGCGTCGTGCACATCGGTAATCGCCGACAAGCCAACTTCAAAACGTTGCTTGGTTTGTTCAAGCTGACGGCCCACCGCCGCTTTTTCTGCTTGAATAAACTCAAGCTTGTCCATCGCACGTAGGACATCAAAATACGCTTGCGCCACGCGCAGCATCAACCCTTGTTGCTGGGCAGCATAGGCGGCATCCAGTTGACGCGCTTGCATTTCGCTAATATCCAGATTCACCCAGCTATCACGCTTAAATACTTGTTGGCTCAGGCTGATATCGGCGGAAGTGACATCGTTATCACTTCCATCGTCGCTGTCATTGCGTTGGATCGCGTAACTGGCGTTAAGTGCAATTTGAGGCAGCAAGGTGCCGCGGGTAGCATCCACGGCGGAAAACGCCGCGTCACGTTCAGCGGCCGCTTGATTAAGAGTGGGATCGCTTTGCTTCGCTTGTTGGTAAATTTGGGCGAGATCATCGGCAAAGGCTGCATTGCTTACGCTGCCGAGTGCCAAACCTAACGCCAGAGGGAGCAATTTTTTCATAGATAGAATCCCTGAATCTGTGCTATTCGATAAATATACAGCTACTAGCTTAACGCAATTATGCTTGCGTGAAACTGACAATTTGTGAGGACATTGAGTGTAAACTATCCAATTTGTAAATGGGACTTAAAAATAGTTGTAACTTTTATCAAAAAAGTTAAGTTTAAAGTTTGCAGTGAATCAGGGCCAGTGATAAGACTGCGCCGCGACAGCCTATCATAAGGAACTAGCATGTCAGACCATCCGCCCGGACAATTTGGTCGCGACGATATCGTGATTGAAGATATCTCACCACTTTATCAAGGCTTCTTTTCTATTCAACGCTATCAGTTTCGTCATCGTCTATTTGAGGGCGGCTGGAGCGGTACGGTGGTACGAGAGCTATTTGAGCGTGGACACGCCGTCGCGGTACTGCCGTATGATCCAGGGCGAGATGAGGTGGTCATGCTTGAGCAAATCCGCGTCGGGGCGATGGCAGCGGGAGCGACGCCGTGGCAGTTAGAAATTGTCGCGGGCATGATCGATAGCGATGAATCACCAGAGCAAGTGGCACACCGTGAAGCGCGAGAAGAAGCTGGATTGTTGTTGCAGCAAATGGAACATGTCACCCGTTATTTATCCAGCTCCGGTGGGTGCTCTGAGCAACTCGATGTATTTGTTGCCATTGTGGATGCGAGTGATGCCGAGGGGATTCATGGTCTAGACACTGAGAATGAAGACATTCTTGTTCATCGTTTTTCTCGAGAGCAGGCGTATCAAAAAGTGGTCGATGGTGAAATTGAGAATGCAGCCTCGATCATTGCTTTACAATGGTTGGAACTCAATGCGGCGAGATTGCGTCAGAGTTATAATCGTTAAAACCGATAACCGATCGTGTACGCATTGCGCAGGCTCGAATAACAAGTAGGTACCCGTGAAAACTAATTATCGTGTCGACTTATCGGCGATGATGCGCCTTTATGAAACCAATTACGCCAAGCTTGTTCGTCTGATGCCACAGCCGGATGAGGTAGGTCGCGTCTGCCGATACGATATTCATGGTCAGGAATATGCGCTGGTGGTACGCGAGTCGACGCGTTATACCACCTTGCTTGATATCGCGCAGCTTAGTCCAGGAGACGCACCTTCGTATTTACATGCTAACCTGACTGTACGCTTGTATCACGACGCACGCGTGGCGGAAGTGTGTACCACGCAGCAGATTTCGCGTTTGAAACCACGTTATGATTACCCAAATCCGCGCATGCATCAGCGCGATGAAAAGCATCAAGTGAATGCATTTTTATCGGATTGGCTCGGCCATTGTTTGCGTCGTGGCATTAGCGCGTCTAATCCTATGTATAAATCATCGTTAAACTAAACCAGCAAAGGTACTTTCAACGTTGCAGCCTTGTCAGATAGATAACGCCCACGGCGATTGCATTCGTCTCTTGCAAATTACCGACACGCACCTGTTCGCCGATGAGCAGGGCAGTTTGCTGGGTATCAACACACTTCAAAGCTATCACGCCGTGTTAGAGGCAATCAGTGCGACATCTAAGCCTTTTGATGCCATTATTGCCACGGGCGATTTATCGCAAGATCACTCTGCATTGTCATATCGTCGTTTTGTCGACGGGATTCAGCGCTGGAAGCAGCCTTGCTTTTGGCTGCCAGGCAACCATGACTTTCAGCCTGAAATGCGCGCGGTGCTGCACTCGAACACCTTGATGGCCCGTTCGCAGGTCTTATTAGGGGATCACTGGCAAATGATCTTGCTCGACAGCCAGGTCGCGGGTGTGCCGCACGGTGAATTATCTCACGATCAACTCAAACGCTTAGATGCGGATTTAAGTGCTTATCCAGAGCGACACGCGCTCGTGCTATTGCATCACCACCCTTTGGAGGCAGGAAGCACTTGGCTTGATCAGCATAAACTGGTCAATCGAGAGGCGTTTTGGCAGATTATGGCTCGCCATCCTCAAGCGAAAGTGGTGGTGTGTGGCCATATTCATCAGGCGTTAGATATTCGTCATCAAGGCGCGCGTGTGATGGCAGCGCCTTCAACCTGTATCCAGTTTATGCCCGATTCGCATGATTTTGCCCTCGATAACCAAAACCCGGGTTGGCGCTGGCTGACGCTTTATCCTGACGGACACATTGACACGCAAGTTGAACGTGTCACCGGACGTTACTTCCGTCCTGACTTTGACTCGAGCGGGTATTAATCAACATGGCATCTGCGTTACTTTACTTACATGGCTTTAATAGCTCGCCACACTCATTAAAAGCCACGCAAATGCGTGAGTTTTGCCATCGTTACCGGCCTGATATTGATGTATTGGTCCCGCAACTCCCTAGCCATCCCGCGCCGACTATCGATTTACTTTCTGAACGGGTAGAGGCCTACAGGGAAACGCATCAACTTGGATTGGTCGGAAGCTCATTAGGGGGATTCCTCGCCACTTGGTTGAGTGAACGTTATCAATTGCCTGCTGTACTGGTGAACCCTGCGGTTCGCCCTTATGAGTTATTGCAAGACTATATTGGCGAGCAGGTTAACCCTTATACCCAAGAACATTACTACTTGGATGCCGCTGATATTCTCGCCCTGCGTGAGCTTGATGTGCCCACGCTGTCTGAGCCTTCTCGCTTTTGGTTATTACAACAAATGGGTGATGAAGTATTAGATTACCGTCAGGCGGTGGAGAAATTTAACGCGAGCAAACAGACCGTTGAGCCTCATGGCGATCATAGTTTTATTGGCTTTGAACGCTATTGCGAGGAGATACTGCAATTTCTCGGCGTCTAATCTGCTTACCACGCCAATGCTTGTCCACTCATGCTTTGACCAATGCCTTGTCCACCCATGTTTATCTGCCAAAGCGCTCTGCTAAGCGGATACTTAAACCAACTATGACTCGGATGGCAGTTCACAGAAACTCGTGGCAATCTGGGGTCGCGCTTGACAAGCGGATCCCCCTTGCTGACCATGTCATCACATTTATTAAGCTAATCGATTATGACAGAACAAAACTATAACGCAGGATCGATAGAAGTCCTCAATGGGCTCGAGCCAGTGCGCCGACGTCCGGGTATGTACACAGATACCAGCCGTCCCAACCATTTGGGGCAAGAAGTGATCGATAATAGTGTCGATGAAGCGCTAGCCGGTCACGCCAGTAAAATTGATGTCATTCTTCATGCAGATCAGTCATTAGAGGTGATTGATGATGGGCGAGGGATGCCGGTTGATATCCACCCAGAAGAGGGCGTCTCTGGGGTCGAACTGATTTTATGTAAACTCCATGCTGGCGGTAAGTTTTCCAATAAAAGCTACCAGTTTAGTGGCGGCCTGCATGGGGTGGGTATTTCGGTTGTTAACGCTTTGTCTCATCGGGTCGAGATCAGCGTTAAACGCGACGGTCAGGTGTATGACATCGCGTTCGAAAATGGCGATAAAGTACAAGACTTGACTGTCACCGGAACATGTGGACGCCGTAATCGAGGTACCCGCGTTCATTTTTGGCCCGATAGCCAATTTTTTGATTCGGACAAGTTCTCGCTTACGCGCTTGAAAACCATTTTAAAAGCCAAGGCTGTATTGTGTCCGGGCTTGACGGTGAACCTGACGGATAAAAACACCAATGAAACCATTACTTGGTGCTATGAAGACGGGCTCAAAGACTACTTAGCACACAGTGTGAAAGGTTATGAGGTACTGCCCGAGACGCCTTTTATCGGTGAATTTAGTGGCCAAAGTGAAGCCGCTGATTGGGCGGTGATTTGGCTCCCAGATGGGGGAGAGTTAACCACCGAAAGTTATGTGAATTTAATTCCAACCCCACAGGGCGGTACCCACGTTAATGGCTTACGACAAGGTATGTTGGAAGCAATGCGGGAGTTTTGTGAATTTCGCAACCTATTGCCTCGCGGGGTCAAGCTGACCGCGGACGATATTTGGGAGCGTTGTGCCTACGTGCTCTCGGTTAAAATTCAAGACCCGCAATTTGCCGGACAAACCAAAGAGCGCTTGTCATCGCGCCAATGTGCGGCGTTTGTCTCTGGCGTGGTAAAAGATGCGTTCAGCCTTTGGCTTAATGAGCGCCCGCATTTGGCTGAGCGCTTGGCAGAAGTCTGTATCGCCAGCGCCCATCGACGGATGCGTGCTGCCAAGAAAGTGGTGCGTAAAAAAGTGGCGTCTGGCCCTGCATTACCTGGCAAGTTAACGGATTGTGCCATGCAAGATTCCAGTCGTACCGAGCTCTTTTTGGTCGAAGGGGATTCTGCAGGCGGGTCGGCCAAACAAGCGCGCGATCGAGAATTCCAGGCGGTGATGCCGCTTCGAGGAAAAATCCTGAATACCTGGGAAGTCTCAGCAGACCAAGTACTCGCCTCGCAAGAAGTACACGATATTTCGGTCGCGCTGGGGATCGATCCGGACTCGAGCGATTTATCTCACCTGCGTTACGATAAAATTTGTATCTTGGCCGATGCGGATTCAGATGGCCTGCATATTGCGACCCTTCTATGCGCATTATTTATGCAACATTTTCACGCGTTGGTCAGAGGTGGCCACGTTTATGTCGCGATGCCGCCTTTGTACCGGATTGATTGTGGAAAAGAGGTCTTTTATGCATTGGACGAGGATGAAAAGGCCGGGATCTTGGAGCGTTTAAGTAATAAGCGCGGCAAGATCAATGTTCAACGTTTCAAAGGGTTAGGGGAAATGAACCCCTTACAACTGCGTGAGACCACCATGGACCCCAATACTCGGCGCTTGGTACAGCTCACTATCGATGACGAAGAGCAAACGCAACAGCTGATGGATATGTTGCTGGGGAAAAAGCGAGCGGAAGATCGCCGCCATTGGCTGCAGCAAAAAGGCGATATGGCCGAACTTATCGATATTTAAATAACTATAACGGGATCTTATTCGCATGACAGAGGTGACTTATGATGGCGTAGAGCAGCTTGCCCTTCGCCAGTTCACTGAGGACGCTTACCTCAATTACTCGATGTACGTCATCATGGATCGCGCACTGCCGTTTATCGGCGATGGCTTAAAGCCAGTGCAGCGCCGGATTATTTACGCGATGTCCGAGTTGGGGCTTTCCGCCTCCGCAAAGTATAAAAAATCGGCCCGTACCGTTGGCGATGTGTTGGGTAAATACCACCCCCACGGGGATGCGGCTTGCTATGAAGCCATGGTGTTAATGGCGCAGCCGTTTTCTTATCGCTACCCACTGGTTGATGGGCAAGGGAACTGGGGTGCACCGGACGATCCTAAATCCTTTGCTGCGATGCGGTATACCGAATCACGTCTTTCACGCTTTTCAGAAGTGTTGCTGCAAGAGCTTGGCCAGGGCACGGTTGAATGGGGCCCCAATTTTGATGGCACCATGAAAGAGCCGAAGACCTTACCGGCACGTTTACCGCATATTTTATTAAATGGTATTACTGGGATTGCAGTGGGTATGGCCACCGACATTCCCCCGCACAATGCCCGGGAACTCGCCAATGCGCTGGCGGCGATGATTGATAAGCCCAGTATGGATTTAGACGGCGTGCTTGAGTATGTTCAAGGCCCTGACTATCCGACCGAAGCTGAAGTGATCACGCCAAAATCAGATTTGAAAAAGCTCTATACCAGCGGACGCGGATCCATCAAGATGCGCGCCTTGTGGCATAAAGAAAGCAATGAAATTGTGATCACAGCGTTGCCGCATCAAGTCTCTGGTGCCAAATTATTAGAGCAAATTGCCAATCAGATGCGAGCGAAAAAGCTGCCGATGGTGGATGATTTACGCGATGAATCGGATCATGAAAATCCAACGCGTATTGTCATCGTTCCGCGCTCGAATCGTGTTGACTGTGATCAGCTGATGGATCACTTATTCGCTTCGACCGATTTAGAGAAAAGCTATCGCGTTAACCTCAATATGATTGGCCTGGACGGTCGGCCGCAGGTCAAAGGCTTACACGGCATTTTGTCTGAATGGTTAACCTTCCGACGCCAAACCGTAAGACGTCGCCTTGAGCATCGCTTGGAAAAAGTGCTCGCTCGCCTGCATATTTTGGAGGGCTTACTCGCCGCTTACCTCAATATTGACGAGGTGATTGAGATCATCCGCAGTGAAGATGAGCCAAAGGCGGAGTTGATTCAGCGCTTCGGTTTGAGTGAGAAACAGGCCGAAGCCATTCTTGAGATCAAGTTGCGCCAGTTGGCCAAGTTAGAAGAGATTAAAATTCGCGGTGAGCAAGATGAGCTGAGCAAAGAGCGCGACAAACTCGAAACATTGCTGGGATCAGATCGTCGGTTAAACACCTTGATCAAAAAAGAAATCCTAGCGGATGCAGAAAAATATGGTGACGACCGCCGTTCTCCTTTGATCGAGCGTGCCGAGGCCAAAGCGTTAACGGAACGTGATTTAGTCCCCAGTGAGCCCATCACTGTGGTGTTATCTGACAAAGGTTGGATTCGTCATGCCAAAGGCCATGATGTTGATGCCAGCAGCCTAAATTACAAAGCCGGGGATCAATTCCTCGATGCCGCACCGGGTAAGAGTAATCAACCTGCGGTGTTCTTGGGATCAGATGGGCGCAGTTATGCGATCGAATCGCATACCTTGCCGTCAGCACGAAGCCAAGGCGAGCCGATTACGGGTCGAATTAATATCACGCCAGGATCATCGATTCGTCATGTACTCATGGCAGATGAAAACCAGTTTATGCTGATGGCTTCCGATGCGGGCTATGGCTTTGTGTGTAAACAAGCCGATATGTTGTCAAAAAACCGCAGCGGCAAAGCCTTGTTAACGGTGCCCACGCATGCAGAGGTGATGCCGCCTCGTCAAATCAGCCAGCTAGAAACGGATTTGATTGTGGCTATTTCTAATGAAGGGCGAATGCTGGTCTTTCCTGTGCATGAACTTCCCCAGTTGAGCAAAGGCAAAGGCAATAAAATCATTAATATCCCTGGCGCACGCGCGAAATCGCGTGAAGAAGTGTTAAGTCAGCTCTACGTTGTGCCCGACGATGTAGGGATTACTCTGCACGCAGGTAAACGGAAATTAACGTTAAAGCCAGACGATTTAGCCCATTATCGTGGCGAGCGTGGTCGTCGAGGGAGTATGCTGCCTCGAGGCCTTCAGCGCGTCGATGAGATAGATATTCTCACTGATGAATAACACAACGTCCGCCCTTGTGATCAAGGGCGGCGTGGGTGCATTTTTGTGCTGAATCCGTATACTGACTCGCCTTCTAGGCTGGCTCTTTGGAGAGAGAAATGATTTTTGTCGTGCGACTGCTGGCATTATTAATTGCCGCTGTGTTGCTGTTTGTCTTTGGCGGGCTTTACTGCTTATTAAGCCCCCGTAACCCCCGTAATTGCTATCATATCAGTAAATGGTTTGGGCGCCTCTCTCGTTTATTTGGGATTCGCTTGGAACTGCGATTTGCCGAAGGCGCACCGCGCGAGCCCGGTGCCAGTGTTTGTATTGCCAACCACCAAAGTAACTGGGATATGGTGACCTTATCTAATGCATTAATGCCTGGCGCGGTCACCGTTGGTAAAAAAAGCCTCTTGTGGGTACCGATTTTTGGCCAGCTTTATTGGCTAACCGGCAACGTATTGATTGATCGAGCGAACCGCAGTAAAGCGATGGGGACCATTGCGCAGGTGACGGAAAAGATCCGTGCCAAGCAACTGAGCGTATGGTTATTCCCAGAGGGGACACGTTCTCGCGGGCGTGGGTTATTGCCTTTTAAAACCGGCGCGTTTCACGCCGCCATCGGTGCCAACGTGCCTTTGATCCCGATCGTATGTAGCTCAACGCATCATTTAAAAGCCAATCGTTGGAACAATGGTCATGTGATTGTTGAAGTGATGGCACCGATTTCATCTGAGGGCTACGATAAAGACAATGTTCGTGCGCTTGCTAAACACTGCCACCAGGTGATGAAAAGCAAGTTAGAACAGCTTGATGCAGAAGTTGCGGAACGTAATCAACGCGACCGCTAATTGAGGATTCAGCTATGACTTCAACCCAGCGCCACCATGTTGTGTTGGTATCACCTAATGGTGAACCACAAGGGATCGCTGAAAAGTTGGAGGCGCATCAGCAAGGATGGCTGCATATGGCCTTCTCCGTTATGTTATTTCGATGCAACGCCAATGGGGAACGTGAGTATCTACTCCAACGTCGGGCGGCAGATAAATATCACAGTGGCGGGTTGTGGACTAACACCTGTTGTTCACACCCCAAACAGGATGAACCGATTGCCGCAGCGGCAAAGCGGCGTCTTTACGAAGAGTTAGGTATTGCGCGTCCACTCAACTTTATGATGGGACCTTGGTTTGAATATCGCGCAGAACTGGGCAATGGGTTGATTGAACACGAGTTGGATCAAGTCATTGCCTGTGAGGTGAATCGCGTCGATATGATCTTAAACCCAGATGAGGTAGAAGATTGTCGCTGGTGGCCGGAAAGTGAGGTGAGGCAGGCAGTCGCAGAGAGCCCTGAGCGATTTACAGCATGGTTTGAGCAGGTACTGACCCGGATTCATGCGATGGTTGAGTTGCCAACCGCCTCGCAGATATAAACCGAGATTGGCTGCGTGACAATTAAGCGGCGTCGTCGACGCCGCTTTTCTTCTTTAAGCGCTACGTACTGCGATGGCTTCAATTTCAATATCAACATCTTTGGGCAGGCGTGCCACTTCAACACACGAACGTGCTGGATAGTTTTCTACCCCGTGCTCGTCAAAGAATGCACCATACACTTTGTTGATATCGGCAAAGTCTTCCATGTTTTTCACAAACACAGTGAGCTTAGCAATATCGTTCACTTTCAGTCCTGCCGCTTCGACAACCGCTTTAACATTATCCAGCGACTGGCGTGCTTGCGCCGTAATTTCTGGTGAAATCTGTCCAGTTACCGGGTTAACCGGGATTTGGCCAGAAGTAAGGATCATATTGCCAAGATCAACCCCTTGTGAATAAGGACCGATCGCTTCTGGCGCTTGTTCAGTTTGCAGTACTTGGATCATTGTCTATTCCTTTGTTAAAACGCAACACCTATAGTCTGCAACGGTTATCCAGCCAGGTAAAGCCGTTTACACGGGGAC
This sequence comes from Salinivibrio sp. MA607, assembly GCF_001996245.1. Classification (NCBI taxonomy): domain Bacteria; kingdom Pseudomonadati; phylum Pseudomonadota; class Gammaproteobacteria; order Vibrionales; family Vibrionaceae; genus Salinivibrio; species Salinivibrio sp. MA607. The sequence goes on from NZ_MUFJ01000003.1 coordinate 167,296, forward strand.
AAGGCGATCACGGACCACTTGCTCGCAGGCACTGAGATCGCTTAAGCGGCGAGGGGCGACCAAAATGGTGTCGTTGCCGCCTACCGTGCCTAAAATTAAGGGGTGCCGGTGAAGATCGATTAAGCGTGCAATCAGTTGGGCACCGCCTGGATGTGTTTTTACCACCACCATGGCGTGGCTACAGGTGATCGCGTCAATTTGTGATCCAACCGAAGAGATCGCATACACAGGCTCCATCTCGCCACTCAGCGTATAGACTTTTTGTCCATGCGCATTGGGTACTTTGGCGACCCCCAGCTTGGATAATAACCGAGAGACAGTCGATTGGCTGACATCAAGATAGCCAAGATCCACCAGTTGCTGACGCACAGCATCTTGGGTAGTAAAGCTTTGGGTTTGGAGTAAATGCCGGCACGTTGAAAGGATATCGTCCTCTGGTGTGGCGGCTGTTACCGATAGAATTGCATCATCAACCACGGGCAACCCCTTATAATTAACGGCACTTTACTTTAATATCAGTAGATAAAACTGATGATTAGCGATTCAATCGCATATGCTATCAGTTGCCGTAAAGGGAAACCTTGATGCGTGTCACTGCGTGGTATCAAGAGGAGAAGCAGGGCGCCGTGTGACGCCCTGTTAGGGGATTAATCGCCGAGGGTGGCGACCATCACCGCTTTGATGGTGTGTAAGCGATTTTCTGCTTCGTCAAAAACGATAGAGCAGTCTGACTCAAACACATCTTCGGTGACTTCTAGCCCTTTTAGGCCGTATTTTTGTTCTATTTCGGCGCCGACGGTGGTTTCGTTATTATGGAACGCGGGCAAGCAATGCATGAATTTTACATGTGGATTACCGGTTGCTTTCACTACATCCATATTGACTTGATAGGGTTTCATCATCGCGACGCGCTCGTCCCAAGCCTCTTTAGACTCGCCCATGGAAACCCAGACGTCGGTATACAAGAAATCACAATCTTTAACGCCTTCTTGTACGTCTTCGGTGAGCGTAATGCGCGCGCCGGTTTGCTCTGCAATTTCACGGCATTGTGTCACCAATGCGTCTTCCGGCCAGAATGCTTTTGGTGCAACCAAGCGAATATCCATCCCCATTTTCGCTGCACCGACCATCAGGGAGTTTCCCATGTTGTTGCGAGCATCGCCTAGATAAGCAAAGCGCATTTCATGAAGCTGCTTACCACGGCCATGTTCGAGCATGGTCATTAAATCGGCTAAGATTTGTGTAGGGTGAAACTCGGTGGTCAGGCCATTCCATACAGGTACCCCGGCAAACTCACCGAGCTCTTCGACAATGTCTTGTCCAAAGCCACGGTATTCAATACCGTCATACATGCGGCCGAGTACGCGAGCGGTGTCTTTCATCGACTCTTTATGACCAATTTGAGAGCCGGTTGGGCCGATGTAGCTGACTTGGCCGCCTTGGTCGAACGCAGCGGTTTCAAAGGCACAGCGGGTGCGTGTTGAGGCTTTTTCGAAGATCAGAGCAATGTTCTTACCTTTTAGACGCGGCGTTTCATAACCGTTGTATTTGGCTTTTTTGAGTTCAATAGCCATGTCGATAAAGTGTTGGATCTCACGAGGCGTGAAGTCCAGTAGTTTCAGAAAGTTACGGTTGCGTAGGTTAAAAGCCATAATGGGAAATCCTCTTCGTTATTGGTCTCAGGCTTGTGCAGGAGCAGGTTGGCCGTGAGAAATATTGTTTTTATTCACTGAATGTGGACGAATACGCGTGCCCGCCTGACCGGCTAGAATCGCTAAACCATCTTCTAAAGCGCCGATGCCAACCAGTTTTCCACCTTGGCGCACAAATTCGCACGAGGCATCAATTTTAGGCCCCATTGAGCCTGCATCGAAGGTGTATTGGCTTAGATCCTCGGGCGTTGTCTCGGCGATGGCCCGTTGATTGGGTTGACCATAGTCGAGATACACCGCCTCGGCATCGGTCAAAATCAGCAGAGCGTCGGCATTGATTTGGCGGGCTAAGAATGCGGCTGACATGTCTTTATCAATCACCGCTTCAATGCCTTTGAGTTGATCACCTTCTTTAATGACTGGGATACCGCCACCACCGGTACAAATCACTAAATGCCCCTGTTTGATCAAGCTGGCAATGGCATCATCCTCAATAATGCCAGTGGGTTGCGGGCTAGGTACCACCCGACGGAAATATTGGCCATCCGGTTTGATATCCCAGCCATATTTGTCAGCAAGCTGATTCGCTTCTTGTTGGTCATACACGGGGCCAATCGGTTTGGTCGGATTGGCAAATGCCGGATCCTTGGGATCAACCGTCATTTGCGTGAGCATACAAGACACATGTTGATCCGGTGCTAAGTTATGTAGCTCTTGCATCAGCATGTAGCCAATCATGCCTTGGGTTTCAGAGCCGAGCACATCCAACGGATAAGGGGTCACAGATTTATACTCTAACCCTTGCAGTGCCAATAAGCCGACTTGTGGGCCATTGCCATGAACCAGAACGACGTTATATTGCTCACCAATCGCCGCGATGGTTTTTGCCGCTTTGGCGATATTGGCACGTTGAATGTCGGCTTCTAAAGGTTCGCCTCGACGCAGGAGGGCGTTGCCACCTAATGCAACCACGACAGTGGGTTTATTCATAATCATACTCTCTACAGTCGTTGGGGCTGAGCGCAAGCAGGCTCAGCCCAATGCGTTTTAAATACCATCACGATGGATAGGGCAGCTCATGCAGCGCGCGCCACCCCGGCCGCGGCCCAATTCGTCACCGGGAATCGACAAGACAGTGATACCCGCTTTATCGTATTTTTCGTTGGTATAGGTATTCCGTTCATAGCCCACCACGACACCAGGACGAACGGTGAGTACGTTGTTGGCATCATTCCATTGCTCACGCTCGGCTTCAAAGCTGTCACCGCCTGTGGTAATCAGATTCAGTGGGCCGACATCAAGTCCTTTTTCAATCGCGGTCAGGAAGTAATCCTCTTCGCGAACATTGAGTTTGCCAGTGCGATCACCGGTGAGGCTCCAGCATTTGATGTCTTTGCGAATCACTTCTGGGTATACCGAGAAGGTATCTTCGCGCATATGGGTCATCACGGTATCAAGGTGCATGCATGAGCGGTGTTTAGGGAGCTCCATCGCAATCACTTGCTTGGCTTGTCCGTGTTTGAACAAACTGGATGCGAGGTTTTCTACCCCTTGCGGCGTGGTGCGTTCAGACATCCCAATGAGGACCACGCCTTTACCCAAGACAGTGACATCGCCGCCTTCGATAGTGGCATTGTCATAATCAATGTTCTCGCCACCAAAGTAGGTAATAAAGTCGCCATTGGCGAAACGTGGGTGCCATCTATAAATGGCGCGTAGATGGTTGGTTTCACGTTTACGCGCCGGTTTAGCCATTGGGTTAATCGATACGCCGCCGTATAACCAGCACGAGGTATCTCGCGTAAATAAGTGATTAGGCAGTGGATCGATAATAAAGTCTGAAGGGGCATGCATCGCTTGCAACATCGATGTTGTCGCCAGCGGAAGCTCAGAGTAGGCGAGCCCGCCTAAGAACATCGACGCTAACTCATGATGAGGAAGATCATTTAAGTAGCAGCGGATATCGTTCGCAAACGACGGACCAAAGGTATAGTCAGATATTTTTAGGTTCATCAGCCAAGCTTTGGCTTCAGGGACATCCAGCGTTTCAGCCAGCAGGTTTTGCAACAATAAGACTTCCACACCCTGGTCTCGAAGCGTTTGTGCGAACTTGTCATGCTCTTCACCTGCGCGTTCAACGGAAAGTACATCATCGAAAAGCAGGTCGTGACAGTTAGAGGGAGTGAGGTGTGTCAAAGCACGCTCAGGACGGTGTAACATCACTGTACGTAATTGACCAATTTCTGAGCCGACATAGAAGTTGTTCATCTTTCTTTCTCCGTATATCTCTGCTTGGCTTTTCATCGGAAGGGATAAATAAAAAGTGCAGATTTATTATTGGGTACAAATTCATTCTAACGCGGCGTGATAATGGAACTGGAAGTTGGATCACATTGACTCAATACATCCTAGAGAGCGGTTTTTACCCTGTGTTAATGATATTTATGGCAGATGATTTACGTGGTCTTTAATAATTAATCACTTTTAATGATTGCTTAGCGTTTTTATTTTTTTATCTTCAGAGTTTGCGCGGACTTTGTGTTTGTTTTATGCCTATTTTATTTTGCGTGTATTAAAGCTTATGCGTCATTAATGAATGACTATCTTTTGATTTTTTTTAATTTAACAAGTACAGGCGATTTTTTGGTTTGAATTGTGACGGTGATCATTATTATACGGCTTGTTGTTAAAAATGTTGTTTTATTGTGAAAAATACAAAGCGACAAAAAATAAAGCAGGTCAAGGTCGTTTTTAGGCAAAAAAAAGCGCACTTGCTTATCGCAAGTGCGCGTGTGTTGCGGTGATAGTGTTTACAGCATGACACCGACGCTGAGCATAACCATAATCATGATAGTTAAAATGCCAAGCAGGGGAGCAACCCATTTTATCCATTTCGCATAGGGTACACGCGCAATGGCTAAGCCGCCCATGACCACGCCAGACGTCGGAGTCACTAGGTTGACCAAGCCAGAGGCTGACTGGTAAGCGGTGACGACTAATTCGCGACCGACGTTGGCGAAATCAGCGAGGGGCGCCATGATTGGCATGGTTAGAACAGCCAGTCCTGATGATGAGGGCACCAAGAAAGACAGAAGTACTTCAAGCCAATACATCACATTGATAAACACAAATGACGACAAGCCCGATACTAGGCTTTCCGCGCTATTCAGTATGGTGTCGGTGATCATGCCTTTGTCCATGATCACCACAATACCGCGCGCAATACCGATGATCAGCGCTACACCAAGTAGGTCTCTCGCCCCATCTATAAAGCTGGTGGTGATTTCCTCTTCACTCATGCGCGCAATAAGACCAATGATAATGGCGGCCCCTAAGAACACGGCTGAGATCTCGGCCATCCACCATCCGAGCGAGGAGACGCCATAAATCATGACTGCGAATGCACCGGCAAAAACGGTAAGGATGACCTTACGTGTGGCGGTGAAGTCTAAGCTTTGATTATCATCGTGCTCGCCAAGGAAATGTTTTTTATTACTTTCATACTGGTCATAAACAATGGATTGGCTTTGGTCAGCGCGTACTTTCCGAGCATAGCGCATGACATAAGCGACACAAATGAGCCAACCAATGGCCAAAATGGCGAGGCGCAGCAGAATACCGTCGGTAAAAGGAATGCCTGCGGCATTGGCAGCAATCACAGTCGCAAACGGGTTAATGGTTGAGCCTAATGTGCCAATACCTGCGCCAAGTAGCACGGTGGCAGCGGCAACGACAGGATCAAAACGTGCGGCCATCATCACAGGCACAAGCAAGGTATAGAAGGGGAGTGATTCTTCAGCCATCCCGTAGATGGTGCCCCCTGCGGCAAATAGGCCCATCAAGATAGGGATCATCCACTCTTCGCGCCCTTCCAAGCGTTTGGTGACCCGCTCAATACCAGCATCAATGGCGCCCGTTTTCGTCACCAGCCCTAAAAAGCCGCCAATAATAAGAATAAACAGGGAGACATCAATGGCCGCCGCTTCATAGGTTTGGTGATTATAAAAGCCATCAATGGGGGCTAAAAGGACATCCACGATGCCTTGCGGATTACTCTCAACTTGCTGATAAGTGCCTGATACAGGGACTTGTTGACCAAGCTCTTCGTTCATGGTGCGGTCGTATTGCCCTGCGGGTACGACCCAACTTAGGGCGGCAACGACGGCAATAAGAATAAACAGTATCGTATAAGCGGATGGGAACTTCAGATTGGCAAACCAACCTTTTTTCTCAGGAACACTCTGGTTACTCATGGTTTCTCCTCATACCTCTTCTCAGTACAGGGGCGTACTACACGTGTTGAGGTAAAGCGTTAAGTTTCACGTCATTATTATTTTGAGCAATAAACATTTGCTTTGTCTTTATTGTAAAAGCGAGAGGCTTCTTACTTCTTGGTGATATCTCACAAAAGGAAATGTGGCTTTTTATTAAAAAAGATGAGCTAAAATTTTAAAGTGAATGTTATGTTGGTTTTTACGCGTACTTATCCTTTTTTTCGCCAAGGGAAAGGTGGGTTTTTATTGATTAAAATGTATCTACTTGCAGCGTAAGGTAGATATTATCTCTTTGTTCGAGAGCGTTTATGTGAGCAGATTGCTTAATTAGTCATAAGTGGTGGGCGTTAATGATGAATAAAACAGGATAAAACACCAAGGGTTCCAACGTGAGATAATTAGGCTTTTCTTGTTTTAAATCAAATTAGCGTTGGCTTAAACTGAAGTCCGCATAGGAAAGGGCGCACTTGCGCCCTATTGATGGGGCGTTATTTCTTTTTGGTGGGTTTTGGCAGCACAATCATATCGCACTCAGAAAAATGGTCTTGGAAAGCGCGATTATTGATATCGAAGATAACAATGAGGTTGCCAAGGCCAAAGCAGGCCGTTGCCATGCGGATCAGTGCCTGAGTGGGGCGAATATTACTGCCATCGGTATTTTGCAGGCGCAGGCGCCATGCTCGCATCCCGAGTGTTTGTCCTGCCTTACACCAAAAATAGCCATAGAACCCACCGATGACACAGGCTAAATACGCTGTATATAATGGGTTAACAATGGGGTGATGGGTGAGAAAGTCACTGATATCTTGGTAGGGCGCGATAGACATGCCGAGCGCTTGTGCGATCGCGAGCAATGCCATCATGCCGCCCCCCGCAAGCATAAGAAGTGCGGCAACCACGAGGATATCATAGACCCAGGCCGCTAAGCGGCGAAAAAAACCTGCGGTTGGGCAAGCGATAGAAGACGTTTGCATTGGTGTTTACATCCCAGTATTCAATTCGATGCTAGCCTAGCACAGACACTGTCTTGGCGAGTAAGACTAGGCTGTTGTTTTTTGCCCAACTATGGGGGTTTTTTCTGCATAAGTGTATCTTAGTGTCCTGAGTTGGTTAAAAATAATGCGAACAAACACTTTTTTGCTTTTTGTGCTTGCACTCGAAAGGGCGGTACGTATAATTGGCCCCACTTGCCGAGATGGCGGAATTGGTAGACGCAGCGGATTCAAAATCCGCCGCCTTAACGGGTGTGAGGGTTCAAGTCCCTCTCTCGGCACCAAATCCCAAAAAAGCCCCAGTCTAAAGACTGGGGCTTTTTTCGTTATGCGCCCGCATAAGCGATGTGCAAGTCACAATCCGCCACATTCTATCCCGCTAATCCTGACGGCCCAAGGTATGATCCCTCGATAAGCAAAAAGAGGGAGTAGTAAGGTGCAAGTGCGTTATCAAGACATTGCTCGTTGGATCGAAGCACAAATCCAGCAGCGCGTTTGGCAAGTCGGCGAGCGGATCCCATCGGTAAGAGAAATGAGCCGTCTCCAGCGCGTGAGTCCAATGACAGTGATGCGTGCTTATGAACAGTTGGMAGCTGATGGCTGGGTTGAAGCGAGACCTCGGTCCGGTTTTTTTGTTCGCCCTCATTATAACCAGTTGGCAGAGCATGTATTGGCGAGGCCACAAGCTGATTCTCAATGGCTTTCCACGCATCAGGATGTCTTTGATGTGATCAGTGCTAGTCACCAAGGAACGCGCTATCCATTTGGTTCGGCATTTCCCGATCCTCAACTGTTCCCCATGCAAGCCTTGGGACGGGCAATGGCGCGAGTGCTTCGTCAGTCTTCACATCCAGACCACTTTACTATTTTACCACCCGGTGACACTGGGCTTCGTCGGTTGATTGCCCAACGCTATCTGCGTCAAGGCATTAAAGTTGGCATTGACGAAATCATTATCACCAACGGCGCAATAGAAGCATTAAGTTTGTCATTAGCCGCACTCACTCAACCTGGTGATAAAGTCATTATCGAAGCACCCGCTTTTTATGGGGTACTGCAAACGCTTGAAAGGCTACAACTTGAACCCGTTGCTGTATCGGTTGATCCAAGTTCTGGTATTGATATAAATGCGCTTGAGCACGCCTTAATCTCACACCAAGTATCGGCATGCTGGTTAATGAGTAACTTTCATAATCCTACCGGGGCATCGATTCCAGATGATGACCGGCCCCGTGTGGTTAGCCTACTTGCGTCTCATCAAGTCCCACTTATCGAAGATGATGTATATGGTGAGCTCTATTTCACCCCTTCACGGCCCATGCCTTTAAAAGCCTACGATGCGCAAGGCGGCGTCTTACATTGCGGCTCTTTCTCCAAACAGCTTGCACCTGGTTTTCGAGTGGGCTGGGTCGCGGCAGGGTGCTATGCGATGCAAATAGAGAAGCGTCAGTCCGTTTCGAGCTTAGCCGTAGGGGCGCCCAATCAACTGGCGATTGCTGATTACTTAAAACAAGGCGGCTATGACGCGCACTTACGCCGATTACGTGAAACGCTGTCTACTCGTCAAAACCAGGTCCTCACCCAACTCAAAGCGATCTTACCGGGCAGTGCCTGGGTTAGCGAACCCAAAGGCGGTTATTTTTTGTGGGTTACATTGGATAAAAACATCGATACGCGTGATCTGTTTCAGGCGTTAAGGCCGTTTGGTGTGACCATCGCCCCGGGTGCATTGTTTGCGACAGATGGACGGTTTAATCATTGCTTTCGTCTCAATCTCTCGATTGATGGAAAAGTAACAAGAGAGCTCGAGCACAATGATGCCGAGTGTGATGGGTTAAATCAGATTGCGACGGCTCTCTCATCGTTACTCGCCGCGTCACCTGTACCAGTTAAATAGTGATCACTTTGTACTAGGCCGCGACGGCACTTTTCCCTTTAAACTGGATGTGCAATACCAGCTTGGGAGGAAAAGATGAAACAAGAGATGAGCATGATGGTGGTCGCAATAATTTGTGCAGCGTTACTGATCCTTGGCCACATCATTATTATTGAAACACTTGCCTATTACACATGGGCGCAATGGACCGCTGGCGCAATTCCTTTTGTGCTTTTGCTCATGGCGTGGGGCGCTGTGCGTTATTGTCGAGCGAAAGAGCGTGCGGAGGAAAGGCAACAATCGCACTTGCACTAATTGTTTTTTTGTATTGAGGGAGCGTGAGCACCAGCCATCTCTCGCTCTCCACGACTAGAAAAGCTCTCAACGACCGGAAAAAGGGGCCTTTTGTCTGTTTTTGTTTGTTTTGTGAACAAACGAGCAGCAAGGCGCTTTTTTTTTATATTTAGGGGTTGCGGTAAAAACTGAGATCTCTATACTGCGCTTCCTGTCGACGGGGCAACGAGACGCAAGTCACGAAATGCCGACCACGAATCGACACGCTCTTYAACAATTTGACCTATGCAATCTGTGTGGGCACTCGTTGAGAATAGACAAAAAGATTTATTCGATGAACTGAGTGACCAATTCATGTTGGTACAGCCTTGAGCTGTTTTGATTTCACTTTTTTAAAAGTGGATGCCAACAAGAGCACAGTCAATTCGTTTGTCTCGCAAGAGACGAACAAAACAGTATTTATCGAGCCGTTTG